>JBBPYI010000302.1:0-4686 GCA_038200075.1 Mycobacteriales bacterium | reverse complement strand
GTTGGGCTGTTTTCTCATCGCGTCGTCGGGCGGCGGCGTGCGGGTCGATCGTGACGATCAGCCTGCGGACCAGCTGAGCCCACTGGCCGGGTGTCTGGTCGCTGAACCGGGCGAGCGCGATCAGCGCGACGGCCTGACGGTGCTCCAGGGTCAGTGACACCTCATCCAGCACCCGCATGAACGCGGTGACGTGCCGGACCGTGAGCCGGCCGGTCTCGACCGCCTCAACCAGACCGGGCAGGCAGGCGATCGCGCCGTACTGCCACACCAACGCCCGGCCGGTCGGTGACCCGACTCCCAGGGCCAGGGCGAGCTCGTCACCGGCGAAGTCCCGGTCGGTGCCACTGAGCCGGGCGGTGCAGGCCACGACATGACGCAGCTGCCCGCACCAGGCTTGATCGCCAAGGCGTTGCCAGCGGGCTGAGACGTCGAGCTCCTCGCGGGGGGTGACGGTGAACAGCACCCGATCGGCCCGCTCGAGCGCACCGTCGACCATCGACGCCAGCTTGGCCGCAGAGGTCGCCGGCAGACCGAGGTCGCGGGAGAACCACTCCAGACAAGCCGGCCGATCAGACAGTGTTTCGCTCATACATTCGACACTACGACCGACCTCCGACAGAACTGAGCCCGCGCTCGCCCGGCTGCAAGACCAACCCGGTCCGTGTAGGTGAGGGCTCGCGACAGCTCCCGAGGATGATGCGATGCCCCGCTGCATAGCCGCTACGAGAGCACCCGGAATCCGTTTTGCTGGTGGGCCTGCTGTGGACAAGATGTCAGCGTGGACACCTACCTAGAGACCGAGCGCCTGACCCTGCGCCGCTTCAGCGCCGACGAGGCGGACCTGTTGATCGAATTGGACAGCGACCCCGCGGTCATGCGCTTCTTGACCGGCGGCAACCCGACCACGTCGGAGGACGTCCGAGAGCGCGACCTGCCGAGCATTCTCGCCGGCTACGAGAAGTGGGGCGGCGACTTCGGCCTGTTCGCCGCGCAGGAGAAGGACGGGGGTGCGTTCATCGGCTGGTTCCATTTGCGTCCTGAGCAGGGGGGTCCGGTGGACGAGGTCGAACTCGGCTTCCGGCTGCGGTATGCGGAGTGGGGCAAGGGGTATGCCACCGAGGGCTCGCGGGCGCTGCTCAACAAAGCATTCACTGAACTCGATGTGCGCTCGGTCTGGGGCGCGACGATGTCCGTGCACCTCAGTTCTCGCAAGGTGATGGAAACGGTCGGGATGACCGCCGCGAACACCCTGGAGACTCCCCCCGACATGCAGATGGTCGAGGGCGCCCAGCACGGGGGTTTCCTGTACGAGATCACGAGGGAGCAGTGGGAGCAGCGCTAGCCACCGTCCCCGAGCCGCCAGACGGCCGTTGTCAGCCGACGTCCCTGGCAGCAGCGGTTGTCCTGGCGTCGACATCGCTGGCACTCCGCAGAGCCGCTACTGCCGGTCGGCTCCTGCCGAGCGCCGGTGTGAACTCGGTGCCGGCGTCGAGCGCGGCCCGGGCGCTTCCGGCACCGAGAACGACCGGGCATCGTCGATCGTCAGGTGAGCTCGGTGCCGGAGTCGAGCGCAGCCCGGGCGCTTCCGGCACCGAGAACGGCGGGGTGTCCGACGCCTGAGCGGTGCGCTATCGACATCGCGAGGTGAAGCGGCTGACGCAGGCCACAACCCAGCCGCGGGCGCACCGGAACAACGCGGCGCCGTCAGCCCGACTCGCGCACCGCTTCCCACAGCGCGTCGGCCCACTGGACGTAGCCGGCGTCGTTGGGGTGGAAGCCGTCGGCGTAGAGCCCGCGGTACGGCGGGCCGGTGTGCGACCAGACGTCGGCGACGCGCAGCCCGTGCTCGGCGGCGGCCCCTCTCAGCACGGCGTTGACCCGCCGCGTCTTGCGCTCGAAGACCCCCCGCGCCGTCGTCGAGACGACCGCGCGGGCGGGCAGGGCCGAGCACAGGTCCCGCACGTCCCGCTCCCAGGTCTCGACCGGCGTGCGCAGCGCGTCGTTGCCACCGATCACCGCAGTCAGCAGGTCGGCCCCCAAGCCCCGCGCCGACGGCCACTGCACGTCGATCACCTCGCGGGTGCGGGCGCCGGAGCGGGAGAGGTTGACGACCCGCCAGGGGACGCCGGTCGCGCCCAGCCGCGCAAGCACGATCCCGACGTACCCCTGGTCGTGCGCGCTGGCGCCCACCCCCTGGGCGGCGCTGTCGCCCAACACCACCCACAGCGGGCCGGCGGCGGCCAGGGCCGCGTTGTTCGCCGTCGTCCAGGCGGTGCGATAGAGCTCGACCTGCTCGAAGGAGCGCCGGAACATCGGCAGGCGGCGTGCGATGTCCACGACCAGACCGTAGGACGGCACTAGCCTTGCCGTCATGTGCGGCATCGTGGGCTACGTCGGTGACCAGCAGGCGCTGGGGGTGGTCCTGGACGGGCTGCGGCGCCTGGAGTACCGCGGCTACGACAGCGCTGGGGTGTCGGTGCTGGCCGCCACGGCATCGGGGGCAGCGCTGCAGGTGGAGCGCAAGGCCGGCAAGCTCGCCAACCTGGAGAAGGTCGTCGCGGACCGCGCCATGCCCGGCACGCTCGCGATCGGCCACACCCGCTGGGCCACCCACGGCCCGCCGACCGACGCCAACGCCCACCCCCACCAGGACTGCGCCGGCGCGGTGTCGGTCGTGCACAACGGCACGATCGAGAACTTCGAGGTGCTCGTCGCCGGACTCGAGGCCCGGGGTCACGTCCGCCGCTCCGACACCGACACCGAGGTCGTGGCGCATCTGGTCGAGGAGCGCTACGACGGCGACTTGCCGGCCGCCGTCCGGAGCATCTGCAAGGACCTCGACGGCTCGTTCGTCCTGGTCGTCAGCCACCGCGACGAGCCCGATCTGGTCGTCGCGGCCCGGCGCAACCTGCCGCTGGTGATCGGTCTGGGGGACGGCGAGAACTTCGTCGGCTCCGACGTCACCGCCTTCATCGCCCACACCCGCACCGCGCGCGCCGTCGAGCAGGACCAGATCGTGGAGCTGCGGCGTACGGGCGTGGTCGTCACCGACCTCGACGGCACCGTCGTGGAGGGCCCGACCTACCACGTCGACTGGGACACCGACGCCGCCGAGAAGGGCGGCTACGAGTTCTTCATGGACAAGGAGATCGCCGAGCAGCCCGAGGCCGTACGCGCCACCCTCGGCGGCCGGCTCACCGAGGGCCAGGGGCTGCTGCACCTCGACGAGCTGTCGATGAGCGTGGAGGACGTCCGCGACATCGAGCAGGTCGTGATCATCGCGTGCGGCTCGAGCTACCACTCCGGGCTGGTCGGCAAGTACGCCATCGAGCGCTGGTGCCGCCTGCCGGTGCAGGTCGAGATGGCCAGCGAGTTCCGCTACCGCGACCCGGTCGTCGGTCGCCGCACGCTGGTCATCGCCATCAGTCAGAGCGGCGAGACCGCCGACACGCTCGAGGCCCTGCGGCACGCCCGGGCGCAGCGCGCGTGGGTGCTGGCCGTGACCAACACGGTCGGCTCGACGGTCGCCCGTGAGGCTGACGCCGTGCTCTACACCCGCGCCGGCCCGGAGGTCGCCGTCGCCTCGACCAAGGCCGTGATCGCCCAGCTCGCCGCGATGTACGTCGTCGGGCTCTACCTCGCGCAGGTCCGCGGCACGCGCGACGCCGACGAGGTGCGCGCCCACATGACCGACCTGCAGAAGGTGCCGGCGCTCATCGAGGAGCTGCTCACCCGGATGGAGCCCGTACGCGAGCTCGCGCGCTCGCTCGTCGACGCCGAGCGGGTGCTGTTCCTCGGGCGGCACGTCGGCTACCCGATGGCGCTGGAGGGGGCGCTCAAGCTCAAGGAGCTGGCGTACGTCAGCGCTGAAGGCTTCCCGGCCGGCGAGATCAAGCACGGCCCGATCGCGTTGATCGAGCCAGGCACGCCCGTGGTGATCATCGCGCCGCGGCACGCGCTGCAAGCCAAGCTGATCAACAACGTGCAGGAGGTGCGGGCCCGCGGCGCCCGCACGATCGTCATCGCGACCGACGGCGACGACAGCGTCACGCCGTACGCCGACCACGTCATCCGCATCCCCGACGTCAAGTCGCTGCTGGCCCCGCTGCTGACGATCGTGCCGATGCAGGTGCTGTCGGCCGAGGTCGCCCGCGCCCGCGGCCTGGACGTCGACCAGCCGCGCAACCTGGCCAAGTCCGTCACGGTCGAATAGGCGGTGATCGTCGGCGTGGGCATCGACGTGGTGCAGGTCGCCCGGCTGGAGCGCGCGCTGACCCGGACCCCGACGCTCGCGGCCCGGCTGTTCACCGCCGGCGAGCAGACCGCGACCCGCACCGAGTCGCTTGCGGCCCGCTTCGCCGCCAAGGAGGCGGTCGCCAAGGCCCTGGGCGCGCCCGGCGGTCTGCGGTGGGTGGACGCCGAGGTCGTCAGCGACCCGAGCGGCCGGCCGCGGCTGGTGCTGCACGGCGGCGTCGCCGAGGAGGCCACCGCCCAGGGCATCACCACCTGGCACCTGTCGCTGTCGCACGACGGCGGCGTGGCCACGGCCGTCGTCGTTGCGGAGGGCTGAGATGAGGACCGCGCACACCGTGGAGCAGGTACGCGCCGCCGAGGCCGACCTGATCGCCGTCCTGCCGCCCGGCGCGCTGATGCAGCGGGCGGTCGCGGGGCTCGTGGTCGCCTGCG
>JBBPYI010000301.1:0-6598 GCA_038200075.1 Mycobacteriales bacterium | reverse complement strand
GGTCGACGTCACCGGGTCGGGCCTGGCCCGACAAGATGGGCCGATGCAGCTGCCCGTCATGCCGCCCGTCAAGCCGATGCTGGCCAAGAGCGTGCCGGAGGTGCCCGAGGGCGAGTTCCTCTACGAACCCAAGTGGGACGGATTTCGCTGCGTCATCTTCCGCGACGGCGACGAGGTGGAGCTGGGCAGCCGCAACGAGAAGCCGCTGACCCGCTACTTCCCCGAGGTCGTCGCCGCCGTGAAGCAGCACCTGCCGCCGCGCTGCGTCGTAGACGGCGAGATCGTCATCGCCGATGGTGGAGGCCTGGACTTCGAGGCGCTGCTGCAGCGCATCCATCCCGCCGACAGCCGCGTGCAGATGCTGGCGACGACCACCCCCGCCTCCTTCGTCGCCTTCGACCTGCTGGCACTGGACGGCGAGTCGCTCCTGGACACCCCGCAGGCGCAGCGGCGTGAGCTGCTGGAGCAGGCGCTGGCCGGCGCCGAGCCGCCCGTGCACCTGACCCCGGCGACGCGCGACGCCGGGACAGCTCGCGAGTGGTTCACCGTCTTCGAGGGCGCCGGCCTGGACGGCGTGATGGCCAAGCCGCTGGCAGGGCCGTACGCCCCGGACAAGCGCACCATGCTCAAGATCAAGCATGCCCGTACGGCCGACTGCGTCGTCGGTGCGTTCCGTTGGCACAAGAGCGGGCCGGTCGTCGGCTCGTTGGTGCTCGGCCTGCACGACGAGCACGGGCGGCTGCAGCACGTCGGGGTGAGCGCGAGCGTCCCGATGGCCCGGCGCAAGGAGCTGGTCGAGGAGCTGCAGCCGTATCTGCTCGGCGAAGGGGGCGAGCACCCGTGGCTGGGCGAGCTCGGAAGTGAGCGCCGACCCGGCGGGGAGCCCTCGCGTTGGAACCGCGGCAAGGACACGGCCTTCGTACCGCTGCGGCCCGAGCTCGTCGTCGAGGTCGCCTACGACCACATGGAGGGGGCGCGCTTTCGCCACACCGCCCAGTTCCGGCACTTCCGGCCCGACCGGGACCCGGCCTCGTGCACCTACGCCCAGCTGGAGCGACCGGTGCGCGTCGACCTGGCCGAGGTCCTCGGCGCCTGAGCCCCACTAGCCTCCCCGCTCGTGTCTGCCACCCTTGTCGCCGCCGACGTCACCGTCGTTCGCGGCCCCACCCTGGTCCTGTCGGCCATCTCCCTGACGGTGGCGCCGGGTGCTCGCGTCGGCGTCGTCGGTCCCAACGGCGTCGGCAAGTCCACCCTGCTGGCCACGCTCGCCGGCCAGCTGACCCCAGACACCGGCAGCGTCGGCACGAGGCCCCTGAGCGCCACGGTGGGGTTGCTCCCCCAGGAGCCCGACCGCAGGCCAGGCGAGACGCTGACCGCCTTCCTCGCGCGGCGTACGGGGGTCACGTCGGCGCAGGCCGCTCTGGACGCCGCGACAGACGCGCTCACCCGGGGGGAAGACGCCCCGGACTACGACGACGCGCTCCAGCGCTGGCTCCAGCTCGGAGGCGCCGACCTGGACGTCCGCGCCGAGCAGGTCTGCGCCGACCTGGGCCTGCCGCTCGATCTGCTCGAGACACAGACGGCGCAGCTGTCCGGTGGCCAGGCAGCCAGGGCCTCGTTGGCGTCGGTGCTGCTGTCGCGCTTCGACGTCTTCCTGCTCGACGAGCCGACCAATGACCTCGACTTCGCCGGGCTCGAGCGGCTGGAGCAGTTCGTGCTGGGCCTGCAGGCCGGGCTGGTCGTCGTCTCCCACGACCGGGAGTTCCTCGCCAGGACCATCACCTCGGTGCTCGACCTGGACGAGCCGAGCCGGATGGCCACGCTCTACCAGGGCGGCTACGACACCTACCTGAGCAACCGGGCGCTGGCTCGCAGGCAGGCTCGCGACGCCTACGAGGACTACGACGACAAGCGGTCGGGGCTCGTCGACCAGGCCCAACGTCAAAGAGAGCAGTCAGTGCGCGGAGCGGTACGGGCCAAGCGCAAGATGCCCGACAACGATCGCACCGCCAAGGGCGCCCGGATGGAGGCCGCCACCCACTCGGCAGGCCGGGTCAAGACCATCGAGGCGCAGCTGCGCCACCTCGACGAGGTCGAGGAGCCGCGCAAGGAGTGGTCGCTGCAGATGAGCATCGCCGCGGCGCCGCGGTCCGGCGAGGTCGTCGCCACACTGTCGCAGGCCGTCGTCGAGCGCGGCGGCTTCACCCTCGGCCCGGTCGACCTGCAGATCTCCTACAGCGAGCGCATCGCACTGGTCGGTCCCAACGGCAGCGGCAAGACCACCCTGCTGCAAGCCCTGCTCGGCCGGCTGGCGCTGTCCGCAGGCCGCCAGAGCCTCGGCTCCGGCGTGCTGGTCGGCGAGGTCGATCAGGCGCGCTCGGAGTTCCGGACCCAGGACAGCGTCGTGCAGGTGCTCGAGACGATCACCCAGTGGCCCGCCGGCGAGGTGCGGACCCTGCTGGCGAAGTACGGGCTCAAGGCCGACCACGTCAACCGTCCCGCCGCCTCCCTCTCGCCGGGTGAGAAGACCCGGGCTTCCCTGGCTCTGCTGCAGGCTGCGGGGGTCAACCTGCTGGTGCTCGACGAGCCGACCAACCACCTGGACCTGCCGGCGATCGAGCAGCTCGAGCAGGCGCTCGCGACGTACGACGGGACGCTGCTGCTCGTCACGCACGACCGGCGACTGCTGGAGGCCGTCGAGGTCGATCGGCGGCTGAGCATGACCGGTGGGCGCGTCGCCACCTCGTGAGCCCGGCCTGGAAGACTGCCGCCGTGACGACCTCCCCCACCCCGCTGGACCGCCTCGTCGACCTGCTCGACCTCGAGCGCATCGAGGTCGACATCTTCCGCGGCAAGCAGCCGACCGAGTCCTTGCAGCGGGTGTTCGGCGGCCAGGTCGCCGGGCAGGCGCTGGTGGCTGCCGGCCGCACCGTCCCGGAAGACCGGCCGGTGCACAGCCTGCACGCCTACTTCCTGCGCCCCGGCGACCCGAGCCTGCCGATCGTCTACGAGGTCGACCGCATCCGCGACGGCCGGAGCTTCACCACCAGGCGGGTCGTGGGCGTCCAGCACGGCAAGCCGATCTTCAACCTGCAGGCGTCGTTCCAAGTCGTGGAGAGCGGGATCGAGCACACCACCTCGATGCCCGAGGTGCCCGGGCCCGAGACGCTGGAGCGCCTGGAGGACCGGATGAAGCCGTACGCCGAGGAGCTCGGCGGTTGGTACGCCCGGCCCCGACCGATCGACGTGCGCTATGTCGGCGAACCGCCGCGGGTGGCCAAGGACAGCGGCCAGCGCCGGCCAACCTCGCAGGTCTGGATGCGGGCCGACGGCGAGCTGCCCGACGACCCGCTGCTGCACGTCTGCGCCGTCACCTTCGCCAGTGACATGACCCTGCTGGACTCGACCCTGCTCAACCACGGCCTGGCGTGGGGCACGGGTGACGTCCTCGGGGCGAGCCTGGACCATGCGATGTGGTTCCACCGGCCGTTCCGGGCCGACCAGTGGTGGCTCTACGACCAGGAGTCGCCGTGGACCGGAGCCGCCCGCGGCCTGGCGCGCGGATCGATCTACACCCGCGACGGACAGCTGGCCGTCAGCGTGGTGCAGGAGGGACTGCTGCGCCGGCCTTCCTGACCGTCAGCTCCTGCGGCGCCCCGGGCGCAGCCACAGCAGTCCACCGAGCGCCGCCAGCGCCAACAGACCGAGGGCGAGCGCACCGCCGGCAGGAAGGCGTACGGCCCGGCTGTCCGCGACCAGCGCCGTGGACAGGGAGGCAGCGGGGGCGGCGGCCGGCGCGGAGACCCGGCCTGCTTCGGGCTGGGGCGGCGTGACCGCGAGGGCCACGGGCGCAACCGCGGTCGGCGCGACGAGCGTCGCCTTTCCCTTCGGGGCGGGCTTGGCCTTCTGGTCGGGCTTGGCCGCCTTGCCCGGGCCCGGCAGCGGCACCGAGTAGGCGCCGCGGCCGAAGATCGCCGCCAGCAGCGTGTCGGTCGCCGCCTGGTAGGACAGCTCGGTGGTCGGCGCGTTCGGCAGGCCCGCGCCAACCTTGAGCCAGCTGCGCCCGAGGTCGCGGGACAGCAAGACGCCGACGTCGGTGGCCACCGCGACCGCGTCCCCAATCGGCAGCACGTCGTTGACGGGGGCCTGCGGGAGGTTGCCCGTGACGTCCTTCCACGTTGCGCCGCCGTCGGCCGTGCGGAAGACCAGGGCCTTCTGGGCGCCGGACCGGAACCCCGAGAACGAGGCGTACGCGACCTTGGCGGGGTCGCGCCGATCGATCGCGACGGAGGTCACCCAGTCGGTCGGCAGGCCGGTTGCGCGGGTCCAGGTCGCGCCGCCGTCGTGGGTGTAGGAGACACGGCCGTCGTCGGTGCCGGCGTAGACCGTGCGGTAAGTGGCCATCGCGGCCGAGACGGTGGTGACCGTGCCGTACGCCCGGAACAGCGGGTTGGTCTCGCGACCAGAACCCCCGGTCAGGTCCAGGCTGATCGGCTTCCACGACAAACCGCGGTCGCTGGACATGCTCACGATCTCGCTGGCGGTGAAGACCAGAGCCGGGTCCAGTGGGTCGAACTCGATCGGGGTCAGCCAGTTCTTGCGACTGCCGACGATCTCGTTCTCGAAACCGCTCATGCCGTCGCCACCGCTGGCGCTGCGGGCGCAGGCGCCGTACTGGCTGCAGCCGTAGACCACGCTGTCGTCGGCCGGGTCGAAGGTCATCTCGGTGCCGTCGCCGCCGGTGATGTCGTTGTACTGGTCGACGCCCGGGTCGTCGTCGGCGACGTAGTTGCGGTTGCCGCCGTTGTCCTGCAGGCCGACGAGCACCCTGCGGGGGTCCTGCTGGGAGACCGAGACCGAGAAGGGCTGGTTCCAGGGCATGTACGTGCCGTGCGTGAAGGTCTTCGCGTCGTCGGTCGAGGTATAGGAGCCGCCGTCGTTGCCGACGTAGACCCGGTCCTTCACGCGCGGGTCCCAGACCATGCCGTGCTGGTCGGAGTGCAGGCCCGGGACGGCGCTGAAGCTCAGGCCGCCGTCGTCGGTGCGGGCCAGGTTGACGCCGGTGGTGAAGACCCGGTCGGGCTGGTCGGGGTCGACGTAGACCCGGCCGAACCACCAGGGGTAGAGGGTGGAGAAGGCCGTGTTGGTACTGGCAACCGGGCGTCCGATCACCGGCAGGAAGCTGGCCGCAGCATCGTTGGAGCGGTAGAGAGCGGTCGGCAGGCTGCCCTCCGGCGGCGCCAGGATGTAAACCCGCTTGGCGTCGCTCGGGGCGACGGCGATGCCGAGCCGTCCGAGCTCAGGGCTGCTGGCCAGGGCCGGCCCGCCGATGCGGACCCAGGTCGCCCCGCCGTCGGTGCTCTTGAACGCCCCGCTGCCGACGCCGGTGTAGGTGCGGCGGTCGGGCTCGCGCAGCCGGTCCCAGGTGGTCGCGTACACGGTGCGTGAGTCCGTGGGGTCCAGCGCCACGTCGACTGCGCCCGTGGTGTCGTTGGCGCCGGCCAGCACGAGCTTCCAGCTGCGGCCGGCGTCGGTGCTCTTGTAGAGCCCGCGCTCGCCGCCGCGCGTGTAGAGCGGGCCGTTGGCGGCGACCCAGATCGTCTTCTCATCGCGCGGGTCGACCACGATGCGGCCGATGCGCTCGGAGCCCTTCAGGCCCATCTGCTGCCAAGTCCTGCCGCCGTTGACCGACCGGTAGACGCCGGTTCCGCCGTAGGTGATCGAGCCACCACCCGGACCGGCCTCGCCGGTGCCGGCCCACAGCACGCCGGTATTGGAGATGGCCAGGGCTCCGACGGCCTGGGTCAGCGAGTCGGGCCACACCGAGCGGTAGCGCTTGCCGGCATCGGTGCTGTGCCAGACGCCACCGGACGCGGTCGCGAGGTAGACGCCGTCCCTGCGCAACGGGTCGACCACCACGTCGAGCACCCGGCCGCCGACGTTGGTCGGACCGCGCAGGGTCCACCGGCTGCGGGCCAGGGCCGGGTCGGTGGACGCCGTACGCACTCCGATCGCGGCCGACTGGGCCGAGGCCCTGGCGAAGGCGCCGGTCGGGATCGCTCCCCCGCGGGCCGCGAGCATCGCGTCACCAGGCTCGGCGTCCGGTGTGAAGAACGCCTCCAGACCCGAGGCCGTGATGCCCGGAACCGCTGATCTGGGGGCAGCAGGCGCGGCATCAGAGGGCAGCGCGACCAGCGCGGCGAGCACCGGCAGGGCGACAAGGGGAACCAGTCGTGATCGACGCATACCGGGGCATTTCGCCGGCGCAGGGGAAGTTCCTGCCCAGCCCGCGACGCCGGGTAGCGGCCCTCCGCAGACGGGGCGACCGCCACGAGCAGGTACGGCCTCAGGCGCAGCGGACGACGTGTCGGCGTCCCTCGCGATGCGCGGCGTCCTGGGTGGCCAGGGCGTCCCTGATGACGGCGAGGCCCTCGGCCAGCGGCAGTGGGTGGTCGGCCACCCTCATGGCGGGATCGGTGACCGCGACCGGGTGCCACCACAAGCCGTCGGTGGTCAGCGTGGGTTCGGGCGACAGCATGTCCAGCGTCACGACCTGACCCAGCTCGGAGAAGCCCTGCGCCGCAACCGGCCGGATCAG
>JBBPYI010000300.1:0-3215 GCA_038200075.1 Mycobacteriales bacterium | reverse complement strand
CTCCAGCAGCGCATCGAGGTCAAGCACGACCAGCCCACCCGGGAGAAGCAGAAGCGGGTGATGGGCCGGCTGAACGCCGCCGAGGCGTTCGAGGCCTTCCTGCAGACCAAGTACGTCGGCCAGAAGCGGTTCAGCCTCGAGGGCGGCGAGTCCGTCATCCCGCTGCTCGACGGCATCTTGAACCGGGCTGCCCAGGAGGGCCTGGCCGAGGTCGCCATCGCCATGCCGCACCGCGGCCGGCTCAACGTGCTGGCCAACATCGTCGGCAAGAGCTACGCGCAGATCTTCGGTGAGTTCGAGGGCAACATCGACCCGCGCACCGCTCATGGCTCCGGCGACGTGAAGTACCACCTCGGCGCCGAGGGCACGTTCACCGGCATCAGCGGCCAGCAGGTCGCGGTCAGCCTGCAGGCCAACCCCAGCCACCTGGAGGCGGTCAACCCCGTGCTCGAGGGTGTCGTCCGCGCCAAGCAGGACGTCATCAACCGCGGCGAGGACGGCTTCACCGTCCTGCCCGTGCTGCTGCATGGTGACGCCGCCTTCGCCGGCCAGGGCGTCGTGGCCGAGACGCTGCAGATGGGCCAGCTGCGCGGCTACCGCACCGGCGGCACCATCCACGTGGTCATCAACAACCAGGTCGGCTTCACCACCGGGCCGATGTCGGCCCGCTCGTCGGTCTACGCCACCGATGTCGCCCGGATGGTGCAGGCGCCGATCTTCCACGTCAACGGCGACGACCCCGAGGCTTGCGTACGTGTGGCGAAGCTGGCCTTCGACTACCGCCAGGTGTTCAAGAAGGACGTCGTCATCGACATGGTCTGCTACCGCCGTCGCGGGCACTCCGAGGTCGACGAGCCGTCGTTCACCCAGCCGATGATGTACGACACGATCGACGCGAAGCGCTCGGTGCGCAAGATCTACACCGAGAACCTCATCGGGCGCGGCGACATCAGCGTCGAGGAGGCCGAGGACGCGTTGAAGAACTACCAGCAGCAGCTGGAGAAGGTCTTCCAGGGCACCCGCGACGCCTCGACCGCGCAGGCGGTGGAGCCGACGATGGAGCCGGCCGCCGAGGAGAGCGTCACCACCGCGATCCCGCTCGAGGTCGTCAAGACGGTCGTGGACAGCCAGGTCAACCTGCCGGAGGGCTTCACCGTCCACCCGCGTCTGCTGCCGCAGCTGCAGAAGCGCGCCAAGATGATCGACGACGCGACCATCGACTGGGCCCTCGGCGAGACCTTGGCGTTCGGCTCGCTGCTGCTCGAAGGCCATCCCGTACGCCTGGCTGGGCAGGACTCCCGGCGCGGCACGTTCGGTCACCGCCACGCGGTGCTGGTCGACCGGGCCAACGGCAGCGAGCACACCCCGCTGGCCCACCTGTCGGAGGACCAGGCGCCGTACTACGTCTACGACTCCCTGCTCAGCGAGTACGCCGCAATGGGCTTCGAGTACGGCTACTCCGTCGCCCGGCCCGAGGCGCTGGTGCTGTGGGAGGCGCAGTTCGGCGACTTCGTCAACGGCGCCATGACGATCGTGGACGAGTTCCTCGCTGCCGGTGAGGCCAAGTGGGGCCAGCGGTGCGGTCTCACGCTGCTGCTGCCGCACGGCTACGAGGGCCAGGGACCGGACCACTCCTCGGCCCGCCTCGAGCGCTTCCTGCAGCTGTGCGCCGAGGACAACATCACGGTGGCCACCCCGACGACGCCGGCCAACTACTTCCACCTGCTGCGCCGGCAGGCCCTGGCCAGCCATCAGCGTCCGCTGGTGGTGATGTCGCCGAAGTCCATGCTGCGGCTGCGGGCGGCGGCCTCGGCCGTCGAGGACATCACCGAGGGCACCTTCGCGCCGGTGCTGGCCGACCCCGACCCGATCGACGCCTCGAAGGTGCGGCGCGTCGTGCTGACCGCCGGCAAGGTCTTCTACGACCTGGTGTCGGCTCGTCGCAAGGCCGAGCAGAGCGACGTGGCCCTGGTGCGGGTCGAGCAGCTCTACCCGCTGCCCGGTGAGCAGGTCGCCGACGCCCTGGCCGGCTACCCGAACGCCACCGACATCGTCTGGGTCCAGGAGGAGCCGGCCAACCAGGGCGCCTGGTCGCACATCGCGCTGTCACTGCCCGATCACCTGCCCGAGGGCCGCGGCCTGCGCCGGCTCTCGCGCAAGTCCGGCGCCTCCCCCGCTGCCGGGTCCAGCAAGGTCCACGAGGCCGAGCAGACGGCGCTGGTTCAGGCCGCGCTCGGCGACTGAGCCCGGTGTACTTCACCGACCGCGGGCTCGAGGAGCTGGCCGAGCGGCGCGGCGAGGAGACGGTCAGCTTCGTGTGGCTGGCCGAGCGGATGCGTCAGTTCGTCGATGCCAACCCCGACTTCGAGGTCCCCGTCGAGCGGCTGGCCACCTGGCTGGCGCGGCTCGACGACGACGACGAGTAGCCCGCGGCCACCTGCTCGGCTGAGCCGGTCTCAGGTCCCGCAGAAGGTGACGTAGTCGGTGTCGGGTCCCGGCTCGGCGTAGCGCTCCAGGCCGGGTCGCTCGTCGTAGGGCCGCTGCACCGCCTCGAGCAATTGGTGCAGCGGGTCGAGGTCTCCGGCGGTGCCGGCGGCTAGGGCCTGCTCGACGAGGTGGTTGCGTGGGACGTAGACGGGGTTGACCCGGTCGGCGGCGTCGCCGTCGGGACTCAGGGCCAGCCACCGCTGCAGCCAGGCGTCGATCCCGGCGAGGTCGAGCACCATCGCGCGCAGCGGCTCAGCGTCGCCACGGGCCGCCGCGCCGAGGCGCCGGAAGGCTGCGGTCAGATCGACGCGGTGGGCCGCCAGCAGCGCCAGCAGGTCCTCGGACAGCTGTGTGACGACGTCCTGCGCGACCGCGACGGACAGGCCGAGCTTGGCCCGCATCCCGGTCGTCCGGGCCTCGGCGTACTGCGTCCCGAAACGACCCAGGGCGCCGACGGCCAGCTCGACGGCCCGCTCCTGGTCGTCGTCGATGAGCGGCAGCAACGCCTCGGCGAGGCGGGCGAGGTTCCACTCGGCGACCGCCGGCTGGTTTCCCAGCGCGTAGCGGCTCTGCTGGTCGATCGAGCTGAAGGAGGCGGCCGGGTCGTAGGCCCCGACGAAAGCGCACGGCCCGTAGTCGATCGTCTCGCCGGACAGCGTCACGTTGTCGGTGTTCTGGACGCCGTGCACGAACCCGACGAGCACCCACTGCGCGACGAGCGAGGCATG
>JBBPYI010000299.1:0-13813 GCA_038200075.1 Mycobacteriales bacterium | reverse complement strand
CGGACACCGGTGGCGCGCTGGTCGTGGCCAACCACTCCGGGGCGGTGCCGTGGGACGCGCTCATGACCGCGCTCGCGATGCTGGACCACCACCCCGCTCATCGGCATCTGCGGAGGCTGGCCGCCGACCTGGTCTTCCGGCTGCCGGTCGTGGCGCCGCTGGCCCGCAAGTCCGGCAACACGCTGGCCTGCCATGCCGACGCCGAGCGCCTGCTCGGCGACGGCGAGCTGGTCGGCGTCTGGCCGGAGGGGTTCAAGGGGATCGGCAAGCCGTTCAGCGAGCGCTACAAGCTGCAGCGCTTCGGACGGGGCGGCTTCGTCTCGGCGGCCCTGCGCACCGGCGTGCCGATCATCCCGTGCTCGATCGTCGGGGCGGAGGAGACCTATCCGATGCTGGGCAACGCCAAGACGCTGGCCCGGCTGCTCGGTCTGCCGTACCTGCCGGTGACGCCGACCTTCCCGCTGCTCGGGCTCGCCGGGCTGGTCCCGCTCCCCTCGAAGTGGATCATCGAGTTCGGTGAGCCGATCGAGACCGCCTCGCTCGGTGGGGCGGCGGCGGCCGAGGACCCGATGCTGGTCTTCAACCTCACCGACCAGGTGCGCGAGACGATCCAGTCGACCCTCTACACCCTGCTCATGCAGCGCCGGTCGGTCTTCTTCTAGGCCGGTCGCGGCAGCGGCGATGATGGCGGTATGCCGCTGCGTCCCCTGCTCGCCCTGCTGACGCTGGCCGCCACGTGGGGCGCGTCGTACCTGCTCATCGCCGTGGCCCTGCGCACGACCACCCCGGCCACGCTCACGCTGCTGCGCTTCGTGCCGGCGGCCCTGCTGGTGGCCCTGCTGGCCCACTCGCGCGGACAGCTGCGCGGGCTGCGCGGACGCTGGGGCGCCATCTTGGCGCTGGCGCTGGTGCAGCAGGCCGCCCCGATGCTGCTGATAGCGATCGGCGAGCGCAGCATCCCGAGCGGGCTGGCCGGCACGCTGGTTGCCGCCACCCCGCTGTGGGGCGCGCTGCTGGCCCCGGCGCTCGGTGGCCTGCGGCCGTCGGGCCTGGCTCTCGTTGGGCTGCTCACCGGCCTGGCAGGGGTGGGGCTGCTGCTGGGCGTCGACACCGACGGGGCGGCCCTGGTCGGCTCCGCGCTGGTGCTGCTGGCCGGAGTGGGCTATGCGGTCGGTGCGGCCTGGACGGCGCGGCGCTTTCCTGCCGTCCCACGGCTGGGGCTGCTGACCGGGGTGCTCACGGCGAGCAGCCTGCTGCTGGTGCTCCCGGTGCTGCTCGACCCGCCGACCCGGGTGCCCTCGCTGCAGAGCGCCGCCGCCATCGCCGTGCTCGGCCTGGTCGGGACGGGACTGGCGTTCGTGCTGATGTACTGGCTGATCGCCCAGGTGGGGCCCGAGCGGACCACGCTGGTGACCTATCTGGCGCCGGTCTTCGCCGTCGGCTACGGCACGGTCCTGCTCAACGAGCCGCTCACCGCGCTGGGCGTAGGCGGGCTGCTGCTGGTGGTGGCCGGCGCGTGGCTGGCCGGCCGGCGGCGACCGCTGGTGGGGGCGCCGGTCAGGTGACGACGGCGAGCAGGCGCGAGCGCGAGCTGCGTCGGCGGCGCAGCGCCAGCCCTGCGACGACTCCACCGGCCAGTGCGCCGGCGCCGGCCGCCGCGGGGACGCCGACCTTGGCGGCCTTGCGGCCGGTACGGAAGTCGCGGACGTCCCAGCCGCGGGCTCGGGCCTGCTCGCGCAGCGCCGAGTCAGGGTTGACCGCCACCGCGTGACCGACGGCCGAGAGCATCGGCACGTCGTTGTGCGAGTCGCTGTAGGCGGTGCAGCGGGTCAGGTCCAGGCCCTCGCGCTCGGCAAGGGCGCGGACGGCCTCCGCCTTGGCCGGACCGTGCAGCGGCTCACCGACCAGGCGGCCGGTGTAGAGACCGTCCTCGACCTCGCTGACGGTGCCGAGCGCGCCCGTCAGGCCGAGCCGCGCGGCGATGATGCGCGCCAGCTCGACGGGAGTGGCAGTCACCAGCCAGACCCGCTGCCCGGCGTCCAGATGCTGCTGGGCCAGGGCCCGCGTCCCCGACCAGATGCGGCGCTCCATCAGCTCGTCGTAGATCTCCTCGCCGTAGGCCACGATCTCGGCCACCGACTTGCCTGCGACCAGCCCCAGGGCCTTGTCGCGCGCCTCGGCGACGCCGTCCGGGTTCTCCGTCCCGCGGACCCGGAAGGTCAGCTGCTGCCAGCCGAAGCGCAGCAGGTCGGAGGTGGTGATCAGCCCACGACCGGCCATGCCCTTGCCGAAGAAGTAGATCGACGCGCCGCGGATCATGGTGTTGTCGACGTCGAAGAACGCCGCGGCGGTCGGATCCGGTGTGACCGCGAGGCTGTCCTCGACCTCAGCCGCGGCAGCCGAGGCGGCGCCGGCGAGCACGGCGCGTACGCCCGCATCAGCGTTGCGCAACCTGCGAAGGCGGAGCGAGCGCACCGACAGTCCCTTCCGTGGATGAGCAAGACGGCCAGCGTAGTGCGGATGCCGAACGCCCCCGCTCGCGGTGCGAGCGGGGGCGTTCGGTCGGGCGAATGCCGTCGTGCGGGGGTGGGGCTAGACGGTGGCGCTGCGACGGCGGCGCGCGGCGAGCGCGACACCCAGCAGCGCCGTGCCGGCCAGGGCCAGCGGGATGGAGCCACCGGTGCGCGGCAGGCTGGTCGGCGTCGCGCTCGGGGTGATGACCGTGTTGGCGATCGAGCGGGCGCTCACCTTGGCCGTGGCGGGCACGAAGCCGATGCGCAGCAGCGGCGCGCTCGCGTTGCGCAGCGGGTCGAGCACCAGGGTGGCGGCGTCAACGTTGGCCGAGGCCTCATCGGCGGTGGCGCTCTTGCTGGTGCGGGCCTGGTTGGGCACCTGGAGTCCGAGGGTGTCGGTCAGCAGGGCGGTGACCTGGGCAACCGCGCCGTTGACCGTCTTGAGGACGTCGGCCGGCAGGGCGTCGCCGACGGTGCCGCCGAGGACGGCCTCGAGCTTGTCGGTGAGCTGCAGCGACAGCAGGTCGCTGACGTTGGCCTTGAGCAGCGTGGCCTTGGCGTCGGCGGCGGTCGTGCCGTCGCCCAGGCTGGCGACAGCGCTGGACTCGATGCCGCTGACCGAGATCAGGCCGCCGAGCACGTCGATGCCGACCAGCTTGTTGGCGGCCGCAGAGGTCATGGTCTTGCCGGTCCGGGTGACGCTCTGGGTGCTCTCGATCAGACCGACGTCGACGAGCGAGTCGGTCGCCGACAGCGCGGTGACCTGGGAGGTGAGGTCGGCGAGCAGGGCGTTGAGCTCGGCGGTGACCTGCTCGACTGCGGCCTTGACGGTGTCGCTGACCGGAGCGGAGGCGTCGTTGGTGACCTGGTCCAGGGCGGTGAGCGCCGTGTTGACGACCTCGGTGACGGTGGTCGTGACCGGAGCGACGGGCGAGCCACCCTGGGGGGCGGCCGTCGCGGCGGTGGCGCCCAGGGCCTGGGCGAGCGCGGCCTGGACCGGCGCGAGAACGGCGTCCAGGACGCCCTGGCCCTTGAGCTCGAGCGAGGCGATGCTGGTGCTGTTGCTGGACAGCACGCCGTCGACGTTGGGGTTGCCGACCTTGGAGACCGCCGTGAGAGCGCCGCCGGTCAGGCCGAGAGGGTTCGCCGGCAGGGACAGCAGCGAGTAGGAGTCGGCGTCCTTGTCGAGCGAGGTCTGGGCCTTGCCGGACAGCAGCTCCTGCAGCATTGTGACGTTGCCGTCGCGACCGATGAAGGCGTTGCCGAGGGCGGCCGGAGCAGAGCCCGTGCGGACGGCACCGTCGGTGAGCGCGATGTCCTGGACGATGTGCTGGGGCAGCAGGCCCGGGATGGCGGCCGGCAGGTTGAGCTCGATGCGCAGCACCGAGGCGGCGCCAGAGGCGTCGAAGACCCGCTCGGTGCTGGTGGTGGCAGCCGCAGCCGGGCCGACGCCGACGGCGACGAGCGTGCCCGTCGCGACAGCCAGTGCGGTGAAGCGCGCGATCTGTCCCTAAGCCATTGCGTGATCCTTCCGGAAGACCTGCCACGGGGACATCCCGGGCAGGAGTGACGTGGTCCGGACGAGCCGCTCGATCAAGATCTCCGGGTTCGCCTTGCCCCTAGAACGACAGAGCGGCCCCGGGGTGACGGCCCTCACCTGAAGTTTTTGCGTGCTGGATGTTTACGGTGCTCAGGAGGCGTCCGGCCGTCAGGCTCCGGGGCAGCAGCAGGTCGAGCGAGGAGGAGGCCGGTGCCCCGCCCCGCAGCGGCGTCGACGGCCCACTGAACAGGAGCGACCAGGGCGAGGGGGACGCCTGGGAGGCCGGTAGGGACAGCGGGGTCGTCAACGGCGATGGCATTTCGGGCAGAGAGGTGAACAACGGCACGCCGGGCAGCGGCGCGCCCGGCAACGGCAGGCTTGGCAGGCGGATCGGCGGCGTCGGAAGCGGCACGGGCAGGCTCGGCACGGGCACGGGCAGCGGCCCGCCGGTCGGGGAGGTCGAGGGCTGCGCGGACGGCGACGGCTGCGGCGCGCTGGACGCGCTGGCGCTGCTGGTCGGCTCCGGCGACGGCCCGCCTGCGGGCTCGGGCTGTTCGGACGGCGGGTCCTGCGGGGAGCTCTGCGGTCCGGTGGTCTGGGCGGGCTCGGGGGCCAGAGTGGCCTGGCAACCGCACGGCGCGGCGGCAGGTGAGGACGCCACCAGCCCGGGCTCCATGGGGTTGGCCGTGGGGGGCTGGATCACCGGCGCGGAGGGCGCGGCCGACCCGGGGTTGCAGGCCGGTCCGCACGGCGCCGGGCCCAGCAGGGCGTCGGCCTTCTGGCCGACCTCGGTCACCAGGGCCAGCGAGGTCAGCGCCCGCTCCCGGCTGGCGGCCGGCAGGGACGGCAGCAGCCGCTCCAGACCGGCGCTCTGCCGGGTGGCGAAGCGGGCCAGGGCCCGCAGGGGCGCGTCGTCGCGGGAGGTGCGGGACACCGCCGACAGCAGCGCCTGCCCCTTCAGGGTGTCGACGTCCATGTCGGACAAGGTCTGGCGAACCCGCTTGGCCACCGGTGCGCCGAGGGCGGCGCCGTCCGCGAGCCGGCTCGAGGCGACGAGCACGACCGGGGACCGCAGCGCCGATGCGTCGACCGCGTCGCGGCCCAGGGTCAGGCCCCTGACCTCTGCGAGCCGCGTCGCGGCGAACTCGAGATGACGGGTGCCGCGACCGAGATCGCCATCGGCCGTGCGCAGCTGCAGGGCCTCGGTGGTCCGCTTGACGCCGTAGAAGGGGTCGCCCGGCAAGGACTGGCTGCCGGCCACGGCCACACCGGTGACCGCGACGACCGAGGCCATCGCGCCCGCGGCGACGCCACCGGCCCGCGACGTGGCGCACCACGAGACGGCGCCCCGCGACGCGGCGACCGGCGCGGGGGCTGCGGCCTGCACGGCCTGTACAGCCGCGACGGCCATCAGCCGGGTCCGCAGGTCGGCGCGGAAGCGCTCACGCGGGGCGATCGTCGCCAGCTGGCGACCCGTCTCGCGCAGACGCTGCGCAAGCGGCGGGGGCTCGACGCTGTCGAGCAGCTGGGCGAAGGTGTCGGCGCGACCTCGGGTCGCGAGCGTGCTGAGGGGTTCCAGCGGGTTCACGGCCGGACCTCCTGACGGGCTCGTGCGAGCCCGGCGGTCCGGGTCGCTGCTGGGGCCAACGACGGTGCGGCACCGGGAGTAACGGGGGTGAGCCGACAGTGACTCAGAAGAACCGGGCGGCTACACCGGTCGGGCGTACGCACCGCGGTCACAGCTCGACCCCCTCGGGCAGCAGCCGACCCAGGGAGCGGATCGCGCGGTACTGCAGGGCCTTGATCGCCCCGTCGTTCTTGCCCATCGCCTGGGCGGTCTCGGCCACCGACAGGCCCTGCAGGAAGCGCAGCACGATGCACTCCTGCTGTTCGGCGCCGAGCTGCTTGACCGCCTGGAGCAGGACCTTGTTCTGCATGCTCTCAAGCACGGCGTTCTCCGGGCCGTCGGTCACCAGCGTCGCGCCGGACTCGGTCACGTCGTCGGTCGTCAGCTCGAGCCGGTAGCGGCTGCTCTTGTAGTGGTCGGCGATCAGGTTGCGCGCGATCGTCACGAACCAGGCGCCGACGTCGCGGCCCTGCCAGGTGAAGGAGGTGATCCGGCGCAGCGCTCGCAGGAACGTCTCGCTGGTGAGGTCCTCGGCGACCTGGGCCGACCCCACGCGGTAGTAGATGTAGCGGTAGACCACGTCGACATAGCGGTCGTAGAGCTCGCCGAAGGCATCGGCGTCGCCCGCCTGGGCCCGCACGACCAGCGCCAGGGTGACGGCCGTGTCGCCCTCGGCCGGCGCATGGGTCGTCGGCACGACGTCGTGGCCGGCCACCGCGGGCGAGGGCAGGACCATGTCAGCTCGCTCGGCGGTGGTCACGCCCGCACCAGGGCGCGCGAGAACGCCACGGCGGCTCGCGAGGCGCGGCGCAACAGGGGCTCCTGTCCCAGGGAGGGCGCGTCCCCCGCGACCAGGTCGGCGGCAGACGTGCGATCCGGATGATAGGGGGTCGCTATGACAGGTTCGTTCGGCAGGACCGGCTTCGGCCTGAAACCGTGACCTCAGGAGCGCGAGAGCGCCAAGGTCAGGCGCGACAGCTCGCGCGCCTGCTCGCCGCACCGCGCCGTACGCCGGCCCGTCGTAGGCTCATCGCATGGTGATGGTCGGGACGATTCGGGGCGAACTGCCCTCCGCGCGGCCCGCCGGCCCCCGTCGGCCGTCCAAGGTGGCCCGCCGTCGGCGGCTCGAGCGGCGCATCGCCCGGACGTTGCTCGTCGTCGTGCTGGCGGTCGTGGTGGCCGCGACCACCTTCGTCACCGGGCTGCTGGCGGCGCCGTTCGACCTCAAGGCTGTCCCGCCGGCGCCCAAGTCGGTGCTGCTGCTGGCCGCCGACGGGACGCAGTTCGGGCAGATCCGACCCGTGCAGCGGCGGGAGATCATCAAGGCCGAGGACATCCCGGACGTCATGCGCGAGGCGATCATCTCCGCCGAGGACGGAGGCTTCCTGGACCACAAGGGCGTCGATCCGGTGGCCACGGTCCGCGCGGCCTATCAGGACCTGACTGCCGGGCGCCGGCAGGGCGGTTCGACGATCACGCAGCAGTACGTCAAGAACGTCTACGTCGGCAACGAGCGCACCCTGCTGCGCAAGGTGCAGGAGGCGGCCATCGCGGTGCGCCTGGAGGACCGCAAGAGCAAGCAGGACATCCTCACCGACTACCTCAACGTCTTGTTCCTCGGCAACAGCACGTACGGCGTGCAGGCCGCCTCGAAGTACTACTACGGCGTCCCGGTCAGCGACCTCGATCTCGACGAGACCCCTGGCCGCGGGATGCCCCGCGACGAGGTGCTGGCCCTGGCGCGGGCCTCGATGCTCGCAGGCATCGCCCCGGCGCCGTCGGCGTGGAACCCGGTCAAGGACTTCAGCACCGCCCGGGTGCGCCAGCGCTACACGCTCAACCAGATGGTCCTCAACGGCTTCATCACCGCTCCGGCGGCGGCCGCGGCCTTCGCGCGGCAGAGCGCTGTGCTGCCCCTGCGCGAGACCGAGCCCGAGCCGCCGAGCACCGCGCCGGAGTACGCCGACCTGGTCAAGCAGCAGCTCAAGGAGCAGTACGCCGACGACCCGGACCTGCTCGACCGTGGCGGGTTCCGCGTCAAGACGGCCCTGGACACCGACCTGCAGGAGGCCATGACCCGCGCGGTGCAGGAGGTGCTGCCCGACGTCAACGACCCGCAGGCAGCCGTCGTCGCGGTCGACATCACCAACGGTGACGTCAAGGCGATGACGACGCTACGACGGGTGCCTCAGGTCAACGACACCCCGGCCGTCGACGGCTACGAGCGCGGCGGCTACAACCTCGCCACCAACGCCTACCGATCCACCGGTTCGACGATCAAGCCGTTCACGCTGGCGGCGGCGCTGGAGAAGGGCCTGACGCTGAACACGCGTCGATCGGCCCCCGGCTGCGACACCATCCGGGACCGCTTCGCCACGGGCGGCTTCTACCGCTACTGCAACGCCTCCGGGGAGAGCAGCGGCAGCCGCGGCAGCCTGACGCTGCGCCGCGCCCTGCAGGCTTCGGTCAACACCGTCTACGTCCCGCTCGCCATCGAGGTCGGCCGGCCGCGGATCAAGAAGCTGATGATCGACTCCGGCGTCGTCACCGCCAAGCCGACCAAAGACAATCCCAACCCGTTCGCCACCAACGTCACGTCGTTCGGGCTGGGCACCACGGCCGAGGTGACCCCGCTGTCGATGGCCAACGCCTTCGGCACCCTGATGAACCACGGCGTGCACAACCCGCCGCGCTACGTCGTCGAGACCCGCGACGCCGACGGCTCGCTAATCACCGAGGGCCCGAAGCCGCCGCGGCCCAACCAGGCGATGCCGGCCAGGATCGCCGACCTGGTGTCCGAGGCGATGTCGGGGGTCACGGCGCCGGGTGGCACCGCCCCGCGCGCCAAGCAGGACTTCCAGGTCTTCGGCAAGACCGGCACGACCAACGACAGCACCGACGCCTGGTTCATCGGCTGCGCCCGCTCGCCGCAGAACATCTGCCTGGCGACCTGGATGGGCTTCGACCGGCAGAGCTGCAAGGGCGTGGTCGGTTCGACGGCCTGCGGCGGCATGCTTAACATCAACGGCGTCAAGCAGGTCTTCGGCGGCACCCTGCCGGCCGCGGTCTTCGACCGGACCTTCGAGATCCTCAGGGAGATCCAGGCCGGTCAGCGACCCGGACTGGGAGAAGCCGCCCCCTCGGCGCCGCCGCCCAGCGTCGCGCCCAGCGCGGTGACCGAGGCCAGCCCGCGGGCGCGTCGGCCCCGTACCCGCCGGTCGGTCGCGCCGGTCGCGCCCGCGGATCCGGTGCGGCCGTCGACGGCGCCGGAGCCGTCTCCTGCGCCCCCACCGCCGGACCCGGAGCCCGCGCCCAAGCCCAGCCCCCGCCCGTCGTCGGTGCTGCCGCCTCCGCCGCCGGGTCCTGAGCCCAGCCCGACCGGCTAGGTCCTGAGCCCCCGGGCAAGATCGTTGTGCCAGACTCCCCGTCCGTGACGACGCCTCCGCCGCTGGCGCGCAACCTGGCAGATCTCGTACGCGCAGCAGCCGAGCGAGAGAGCGGCAAGCCCGCGCTGCTGTTCCGCGACACGGTGCTGACCTGGTCCGAGCTCGACGCCGCGACCGATGCCGTGGCTGCCGGGCTGCTTGCGCTGGGTCTGGTGCCTGGTGACCGCGTGGGCCTGTCGCTCGGCAACACCCCCGACTTCCCGGCGGCCTACTTCGGGGCGCTACGCGCCGGGCTGGTGGCCGTACCGCTCAACACCGGCTACACCCGCGACGAGCTGGCCTACGCGCTGTCCGACAGCGGCGCCCGGGCCCTGATCACGACCCGGGCGCAGACCGGCACCGCGCAGGTGCTTGTCGCCGAGCTCGACAGCCTCGAGCACCTGGTCGTCGCCGGCACCGACACCGCCCCGCCCGGCGCCAGCACGTTCGACGCGCTGCTCGACGGCGGTCGGGCGGCCGGCCGAGTCCCGGCCGCAGGAGCCGGTGAGGACCTCGCGGTCGTGCTCTACACCTCCGGCACCAGCGGTCGGCCCAAGGGCGCGATGCTGCCGCACCGGGCCCTGCTGGCCAACCTCGACCAGGGGGCCCGCATCGAGCCGCCGGTCGTCGCCCACGACGACGTGGTGCTGCTGGTGCTGCCGCTGTTCCACGTCTACGGCCTCAACGCCGCGCTCGGCGCCGTGGCCCGCCAGGCCGCGACCGGTCTGCTGGTCGAGCGCTTCGACCCCGTCGAGACCCTGGCCGAGGTACGCCGCCACGGCGTGACCAGCCTGGTCGGGGCGCCGCCGATGTACGTCGCCTGGTCGATGCTTCCCGACGTCGGAGACGCGTTCTCCACCGTCCGGGTCGCGCTGTCCGGGGCGGCCCCGCTGCCGCCGACGGTGCTGCACCGGGTCCTGGACACCACCGGCCACCACGTCTTCGAGGGCTACGGCCTGACCGAGACCTCCCCGGTGCTGACCACGACGCTGATGAGCGAGGTCGCCAAGCCTGCCTCCATCGGCCGGCCGATCCCGGGCGTCGAGCTCAAGCTGGTCGACGAGAGCGGCGCCGACGTCGAGGACGGCGACCCCGGCGAGATCGTCGTACGCGGGGACAACGTCTTCCTCGGCTACTGGCCCGACGCTGCCGACGGCCCCGACGCCGACGGCTGGTGGGCCACCGGTGACGTCGCGCTGGTCGACCAGGACGGCGACCTGCAGCTGGTCGACCGGCGCCGGGAGATGGTGCTGGTCAGCGGCTTCAACGTCTACCCGCGCGAGGTCGAGGACGTGCTGCTGGCCCATCCGGACATCGACGACGCGGCGGTGCTCGGCATCGCCCACCCCTACACCGGCGAGTCGGTCAAGGCACTGGTCGTCCTGCGGTCAGGGGCCCGGTTGTCGGCCGACGACGTCATCGCCCACACCGCCCGCTCGCTCGCCCGCTTCAAGTGCCCGACCGCGGTGGAGTTCGTGTCCGAGCTGCCGCACGGCGCGACCGGGAAGGTGAGCAAGGGCCGGTTGCGCGAGGCAGGCGCGTCCTGAGGGGCCTGCGACGGCGTACGCCCCCGTCGTCGGTGGTGCTCCTGACGCGCCAGGGGTGCACCCTGTGCGCCGCGGCCGAACCCGTCGTGGCCAGAGCGGCGGGCGAGGCCGGGGTGCCGCTGGAGGTCCGCGACGTCGACGCCGACCCCGCCGACCGCGAGCGCTGGACCGACAAGGTGCCGGTGGTGCTGCTCGACGGCGTGGAGCACGCCTACTGGACCGTCGACGAGGCGGTGCTGCGGCGCGCGCTGCGCGGGTGAGGCTCCTGTGAGCCGCCTCACCGACTTCGTGCACGCGTTCACAAGCGCGTAACCTGGGGAGTCCCGGACCTCCCAGCCGTCCGGCTCTCCCCGCGGCAGGAGCGGCAGTGCGATCTGGTGTGGCGACGCAGACTGCCGGCTCCCCTGCTGCCCGCGCCGTCGTCCCCGACGCGACCGTGGCCCGGCTGCCGGTCTACCTGCGGGCGCTGCACGCGCTGGCCGAGCAGGGTCGGGCCTCGGTGAGCAGCGACGCGCTGGCGACGGCGTCCGGGGTCGGCTCGGCCAAGCTGCGCAAGGACCTGTCCCACCTCGGCTCCTACGGCACCCGCGGCGTCGGCTACGTCGTCGCCGAGCTGGTCGAGCACATCACCGACGCGCTGGGGCTGGGTGAGCGCCGGCCGGTCGTCATCGTCGGCGTCGGCAACCTGGGGCACGCCCTGGCCGGCTACGGCGGCTTCGACAGTCGCGGCTTCGCCGTGGTCGGGCTCTTCGACGACGACCCGCAGCGCGTCGGCGAGCGGATTGGCCGGCAGGTCGTACGCCCTCTGGAGGACCTCGATGCGCTGGTGCGCGACGCAGGCGGGCCGATCGGCGTCATCGCGACCCCGGCGCAGGCGGCGCAGCAGGTCTGCGACCGGCTGGTCGCCGCGGGCGTGACCAGCGTGCTGAACTTCGCACCCGTCGTGCTGCGGGTGCCCGCCGACGTCGACGTCCGCAAGGTCGACCTGTCCAACGAGCTGCAGATCCTGTCCGTCCACGCCCACCGGCGCGCGGCGCACGCGCCCGTGGAGGTGTCGGCGTGAGCGTCCTGGTCGTCGGCGTCAGCCACCGCAGCGCGCCGGTGTCGCTGCTGGAGAAGGTCACGGTCGGCATCGCCACGAGCCTCGACCTGGTCGGTGAGCTGCAGCAGGCCGCCCCGATCGAGGAGGCCGTCGTGCTGGCGACCTGCAACCGGGTCGAGGTCTACGCCGACGCCGACGGCTTCCACGCCGGGCTCGAGGCGATCAGCGAGCTGCTGTCCCGGCGCTCGGGCGTGCCGCTGGAGGAGCTGTCCCGGCATCTCTACGTCCACGTCGAGGCCAAGGCGGTGCTGCACCTGTTCGAGGTCGCCTGCGGGCTGGACTCCATGGTCGTGGGCGAGTCGCAGATCCTGGGCCAGCTCCGCCGGGCGTACGCCGCGAGCACCGACGGCGCGGGTCGCACCCTGCACGAGCTGTTCCAGCAGGCGCTGAAGGTCGGCAAGCGGGCGCACTCCGAGACGGGGATCGACGAGGCCGGCCAGTCGCTGGTCAGCGTCGGGCTCGAGCGGGCCATCGGGGCGGTCGGGCCACTGGAGGGTCGGCGGGTCCTGGTGATCGGCGCGGGGTCGATGGGTGCGCTGGCCGGCGCGACGATGCGCCGCGCAGGAGCCGGTCACGTCGTCGTGGCCAACCGCACCGCCGACACGGCCCGGCGCCTGGCGACCTCGCTGGACGGCGAGGGCATCGGACTGGACGGCCTGGAGCAGGCGCTGGTCGACGCCGACGTCGTGGTGTCCTCGACCGGTGCGACCGGGATCGTCGTCAGCCTGGACGTCGTGCAGCGCGCCGTTGCCGCCCGCGGCGACCGGCCGCTGGCGATCCTGGACCTGGCGCTGCCCCGCGACATCGACCCGAGCGTGCACACGCTGCCCGGGGTGACGCTGGTCGACCTGGCCTCCCTGCAGCAGGTGCTCGAGACCACCGAGGCGGGCGCCGACGTCGAGGCCGCCCGCGGGATCGTCACCGACGAGGTCGCCGGCTTCCTGGCCTGGCAGCGCTCGGTCCGGGTGGCCCCCACGGTGGTGGCGCTGCGCTCGCGGGCCGACGAGGTCGTCGCGTCCGAGCTGGCCCGGCTGGCCGGCCGGCTGCCCGAGCTCGACGACCGCACGACCGCCGAGGTGCACAGCGCCGTGCGTCGGGCCGTCGCCGCCCTGCTGCACACCCCGACTGTCCGGGTGAAGGAGCTGACCGAGTCGCCCGACGGCCTGACCTACGCCGACGCCCTGCGCGAGCTGTTCGGCCTGGACGGCGCCACCGTCCCCGCCCCGGTCGTCGAGGCCGTCGAGGGCTCGGTCACCGAGGCGCTGCGCGGCGCGGGCGACCGGCCGCTGGGTCGCCCGGCGCCCCGTACGCCCGTGGACGTGCCCTGATGGGCGGCCGGATGCTGCGCCTGGGCACCCGCGGCAGTGCGCTGGCGCTGGCGCAGTCCGGTGGGATCGCCGCGACGATCATCGCCGAGATCGACCGGCACGTGGAGATGGTCAGCGTGCAGACCGCCGGGGACTTCAGCAGCGCGGCGATCTCCCAGATCGGCGGCACCGGGGTCTTCGTCACCGCGCTGCGCGAGGCGCTGCTCGCGCGCGAGGTCGACGTCGCCGTGCACTCCTACAAGGACCTCCCGACCGCCCCCAGTCCCGGTCTGACGATCGTGGCGGTGCCGGTGCGCCAGGACGCCCGCGACGTGCTGGTCGCCCGCGACGGGCTGACGCTCGGTGAGCTGCCGGCCGGCGCCCGGATCGGCACCGGCTCGCCTCGCCGAGCCGCGCAGATCCGCGGCCTGGGCCTGGGTCACGAGGTCGTCGCGATTCGCGGCAACGTCGACACGCGCATCGGCAAGGTCCGCTCCGGTGAGGTCGACGCCGTCGTGCTGGCCCGCGCCGGGCTGGTCCGGCTGGACCGGCTGGCAGAGGCGACCGAGGTCATCGACCCGCTCACGATGCTGCCCGCGCCCGCCCAGGGCGCCCTCGCCATCGAGTGCCGCGTCGACGACGAGGACGTCCTGGCGCTGCTGGCGGCGCTGGACGACCCCGACAGCCGGACCGCCGTGGTCGCCGAGCGCTCTCTGCTGGCCTACCTCGAGGCCGGCTGCACCGCTCCGGTT
>JBBPYI010000298.1:0-7318 GCA_038200075.1 Mycobacteriales bacterium | reverse complement strand
TCGCAGCCCATCGCCACGACGTCGACGTCCAGGGCCCCGGCGGCCTGGTAGCCGTCGACGAAGACGAGAGCGCGGACTGCATGGGCCTTCTCGATGATCGGAGCGAGATCCACGACAGTGGAGGTGCGGAACAGCACATGGCTGCACTCGACCAGCAGGGTGCGCTCGTCGATCGCATCCACCATCCGCTGCACGTCGAATCCGATGCCGTCCGGATCGCCCGGGACGACGACGGCCTCGCCGCCGAGCCGGCCGATCTGCGACCAGGTGTGCAGGCTGCCCGGCCACTCCAGCGCGCTGGTGACGACCCGGTTGCGGGGGGCCGTCCAGTCCAGACTGAGGACGAGATCGCCCAGCAGGTCGGCGACGTTCTGCCGCATCACGGTGGTCCCGGCGGGCGCCCCGATGAGCGCGCCGACCAGGTCGGCAACCCGCTCGACCTCCGGTGCCCACGTCTGCCAGGCGACCACGCCGTGCTCGGCCCAGAGCCCGGCGTACGCCGCGAGGCGCTCAGGGGTCGCGCGGTGCATCGCGCCGAGGGTGTGGTTGGCCAAGTAGGTGCTCGTGGCCAGCACCGGGTAGTCCGCGCGGCGAGCCAGCAGGTCCTCGTGCATCAGGGCGCTCTCCAGATCGGGGTCGAGGTGGCGGCAGCGCTCAGCAGCGGCGCCGGGTCGATCTCCACCAGCGTCTCCTGGATCCCCCGGTCGGCCCAGCGGCAGCCCAGGATCAGCGGCCCCGGCGGCCGGTGGTTCTCCCGGTCACCGCCGATCCGCGGGGGCCGTGTCGACTCGTCAGCGAACAGGCTCACGCCGCGCCGATCCGACCGATCAGCGCGAGTACGTCGCCGGCCAGTCGCTGCGCCGCCGGCTCGTCCTCGCACACCGCGACCTCGTGGCCGGCCTCGCTCACGACCGTCGTCAGCACCAGCACCAGCGCGTCGCCCCACGGCTCGACGCCGTCGTCCGGGCCGTGCCGCAGCAGGGTGGCGTTGCGGGCGGTCCACTCGCGGTAGCGGCGGCGGGCGACCAGCTCGAACCCGGGCGGCCCCCCGCCTGCCAGGAACAACCGGGCCAGGTCCCGCTCCGCCCAGCAGCCGTCGAGGTAGGCCCGGCTGCCGGCGACGAACAGCTCGACAGGGTCGCTGAGCCCGGCCGCCCGCGCGGTCCGGACCGCCGCCATCGCCCGGGCCTCCTGGCGCTGCTGGTAGTCCTCGAACAGCGCCAGATAGAGCTCGGCCTTGCCGCCGAAGTGGTGGTAGAGGCTGCCGACGCTGGCGCCCGCGCCGGCCACGACGTCGGCGATGGACGCCTCGGCGAAGCCCGAGGCGGTGAACACCCGACGCGCCGACGCCAGCAGACCTCCGCGGGTGGTCGCCGCCTTGCCGGCCGTACGCATCGGTGCAGTCAGCGACACCTGCTTCACGACGGGACCTGCGCGATCGAGGCGTACGGCACCCGCTGGCGCTCGCTGATGTCCCCGAGGGTGCTCCATTCGTCGGCGCCGAGCCGGGCCAGCGGCGTGAGCAGGCGGGCCTCGGGCCGGTCCTCGCGCAGCACAGCCTCGTCCACCACCGCCCAGACGACCTCGCCGAAGACGACGACCGAACCGCCACCGAAGTCCTTCGTACCCACGACCCGGCACTCCAGCGCCACCGGCGACTCGGCCACGCGGGGCGGCGCGACCAGCTTGCTCGCCTCGCGGGTCAGGCCGACGGCGTCGAACTCGCTGACATCGGCCGGGTAGTCCGTGCCGGTCAGGTTGACCTGCTCCGCCAGCGCCTCCGGGCACAGACTGACGACGAACTCACCGGTCGCCTTGGCGTTGCGCAGCGAGTCCTTGTGGCCGACCGAGGTGAACTGCACGACCGGCGGCACGACGGAGGAGATGGTGAAGAACGAGTGCGGCGCCAGGTTGTCCACCCCGCTCGCCGAGCGGGTCGAGACCCAGGCGATCGGGCGGGGCACCACGACGCTGTTGAGCAGCGGGTAGATCGCAGCGCCCAGAGCGGCAGGGTCGTAGTCACGTCGCGGCACGGCGACACTCTGCCACCTGAGGTGGCGCCGATAGGGTGCGGATATGAGCGAGCCGACCGTCCACGTGCCCGAGATCCCCGACCGCAACCTGGCGATGGAGCTGGTCCGGGTCACCGAGGCGGCCGCGATGGCCGCCGGACGCTGGGTGGGGCGCGGTGACAAGAACGGTGGCGACGGCGCGGCGGTGGACGCGATGCGTCAGCTCATCGGCACCGTCTCGATGCGCGGCGTGGTGGTCATCGGCGAGGGGGAGAAGGACGAGGCGCCGATGCTGTTCAACGGCGAGGAGGTCGGCTGCGGGGACGGCCCGGAATGCGATGTCGCGGTCGACCCGATCGACGGCACGACGCTGATGGCCAAGGGCATGCCGAACGCCATCGCGGTCATGGCTGTGGCCGAGCGCGGGACGATGTACGACCCGAGCTCGGTGTTCTACATGGAGAAGCTCGTCACCGGCCCGGAGGCCGCCGACGTGGTCGACATCAGCGCTCCGGTGGCCTACAACGTGCAGGCTGTCGCCAAGGCCAAGGGCGGCGCCGTCGAGGACGTCACGGTCTGCATCCTGGACCGCCCGCGCCATGAGGATCTCGTCCGCGAGGTACGGGAAGCCGGCGCCCGCATCACGTTCATCTCCGACGGAGACGTCGCCGGGGCGGTCATGGCCTGCAGCGAGGGCACCGGCGTCGACCTGCTGCTCGGCATCGGCGGCACCCCCGAGGGCATCATCACCGCCTGTGCGGTCAAGTGCCTCGGCGGCACCATCCAGGCCAAGCTGTGGCCGCAGAAGAAGAGCGAGTTCGTCAATGCCGCCGCCGCCGGGCTGGACCTCGACGCGGTTCTCGGCACCGACGACCTGGTGCGCAGCGACAACGTCTTCTTCGTCGCCACCGGCATCACCGACGGCGAACTGGTCCGCGGGGTGCGCTACCGCGCCGGCGGCGCCACGACGGAGTCGCTCGTGATGCGGTCCAAGTCCGGGACCATCCGCCGCGTCAGCTCGCAGCACCGGCTCACCAAGCTGCGGGCGTACGCCTCGATCGACTTCGAGCACCACAGCAAGTGAGGCTGGCGACCTGGAACGTCAACTCGGTCGGGGCCCGGCTCCCGCGCCTGCTGCCCTGGCTCGAGGACCTGGCGCCTGACGTCGTGGCGCTGCAGGAGACCAAGTGCGCCGACAAGGCGTTCCCGCACGCAGAGGTCGAAGCGCTGGGGTACGAGGTGGCGCACAACGGCGACGGCCGCTGGAACGGCGCGGCCCTGCTGTCGCGGGTCGGGCTCGAGGACGTGTCGCTGTCGTTCGCCGGGCAGCCGGCCTTCGCGCGCGACGACGCCCTGCTGCCACCGGCGGTCGAGGCCCGGGCGGTCGGCGCGACCTGCGGTGGGATCCGCTGCTGGTCGCTCTACGTCCCGAACGGCCGGGCTGTGGACGATCCGCACTACTCCTACAAGCTCGCCTGGCTAGCGGCGCTGCGCGACGTCCTGGCCGATGAACCCACCCCGCTGGTGGTCACCGGCGACTTCAACATCGCTCCGACCGACGACGACGTCTGGGACATCGCCCAGTTCGCCGGGTCCACGCACGTCACGCCCGCCGAGCGCTCAGCGCTGCAGGCGATCCAGGACGTCGGGCTGGCGGACATCCCGGCCCGGCCCGGCAAAGGTGACCGTGCCTTCACCTACTGGGACTACCGGGCCGGGAGGTTCCACAAGGACCTCGGGATGCGGATCGACCTGGTGCTGGCGTCACCGTCGCTGACGGTCACCGACGCCTGGGTCGACCGCGAGGCGCGCAAGGGCAAGGGCCCGTCCGACCACGCACCCGTCGTGGTCGACCTGACCCTCTGACCTCAGCGGGGGGTCAGCGTCACGGGGGAGGTGCCGGCGGCCAGGGGCAGCCGGACCGTGCCGGCCTGCCAGGCACCGGGGACGCGCCGACCGGCGACGGTGACGTCGACCGGCCGTTCGACACCGGTCAGCACCAGCACGGCCGGACCGTCGCTGGTGACCGTGCCCGCCGCCGGCTTGGCCGCGTCCAGCCGCATTCGGTCGGTGTCCAGGGTGGCGGCCGACAGGTTCGCCAGGGTGGCCCTGAACGCGTTCCTGACCGGCTCCGCAGCGCCGGTCGCGACCCAGTCCAGCCCGGTCCGGACGTACGGCGTGGACTGCGCGCCCGGACTCACCGCCCCGGCTACGGGCAGTGCGAGCACCGACGGCGCCGAGATCGCCTCGCTGGTGGCGTCGAGCCGGCCGACCACGGAGGTGTCCTTGCCGTCCGCGCCACGGCGCACCTGCAGCCCGTCCACCCAGTACGCCCCGTCCGGCGCGAAGCCGAAGCGGACCCCGTCGGCGGTGACGGTGTTGACCGCGCGCACCAGCGCCGGCGCGACGGAGTAGCTGACGGTCCGGGGGTCGCGCACCCGGCGCTGAGCGAACAGGTAGGCGGTCGCGTCGGCCCACTCGTCGACGATGGCCTGCGTGTAGTGCTCGTAGCCCACGAAGCGGGTCACCCGGTGGCGGTAGCCGAGCTCGGTGAGCCGGGCGCCGATCCGCTCGATCCCGCTGATCGGGACCAGCTCGTCGTTGGTGCCGTGGTCGATCGCGATCGGCAGGTTGCGGGCGTTGGCCAGCACCCGGAAGGTGTTCTGCGCGTCCGCGTCACCGCCGTTGGCCTGCTGGTAGCACTGCGGGGCGCAGCCGTCCGGACCCATCCCGGTCCACAGTCCCTGCGTCATCGCGCCGCTGGTGGACCAGCCGCCGGCGAACAGGTCGGGGTAGAGCAGCCCGAACAGATAGGTGCCGTAGCCGCCCATCGAGTAGCCCGACAGGTAGCGGCGGTCCGGGTCGACGGTGGTCAGCCGCTGGACGTCGGCGAACACCTCGAAGAAGTCCTGGTGAGCCTCGGTGACGTACCAGGTGGCGGTCCCTCGCCCGCGTGGCGTCGCGACGATCGCGCCCTGCTCCTGGCCCAGCTGGGTCAGCAGTCGAGGCGTCCAGGCCCCGCCGCTGTGCGCCTTGCCGCCGCGGTAGTGCAGCCACATCGCCAGCGGCGTCTTCACCCCCGGCTTGTAGGTCGTGGGGATGAACAGTCCGTACGGCTGCCAGAGCCCGTCCTCGCCGCGCTCCTTGCTGATGCTGGGGGTGCTCTTCACCTGGCGCTCGGCGTAGCCCGGGCCGGGACGGACGGCCTCGGTGCGCCCGCGGCGCAGCCCTGGAAGGTCCAGCGAGGTGGCGAACTCGTCGACGTCCCCGGCGAGCAGCGCCATCGACTGGCGCAGGTCGTTGTAGATCCCGGCGACCGGCTCGGCGGCCCGGAAGGCCACATTGCTCGGCGTCAGCCCGGCGGCGCTCAGCGTCCCGGCCACCACCCCGACCCGACCACCGAGCACCGAGGCCGGGAGCGAGGCCTCCAGGGCGTTGTCCCAGCCGGCGGCCCGGACCGCGACCTGCGCGCCGGTCAGCGTCACCGGCCGGCCGGTGGTGAGGTCTGTTGCCACCGCACCGGAGCTGCGGAGCAGCACTGCCGTGTCGTACGCCGTGGTGGTCAGGCCGGTGCCGAAGCCGACCTCGCGAGGCGGTCCGTCCTTGCCGTCGCGGTCGACGAGCAGGACGACACCGAGCGCTCGCGCGTCGGTCAGCGTCGTGGTGCGGGCCAGAAAGCTCACCCGGTCGCCGGCGGCCGCGAACCGCACCTCGCGCAGGTCGGCCTGCCCGCGCTCTGCGTCGCCGTAGTGGTCGGGCGTCCCGACCGGCCGGGGGGCGCCGAACTGATCGCCCGCGGCCTGGAAGAGCTGGTCGAGCCGGCGGGTGCGCTCCTCGGCGTCGTAGACCGTCCCGAGCGCAGCCAGGCGCTGGGCGTCCTCGCCGTCGTCGGCGCCGAAGTCGTCGAACAGGTAGTCGCTGTGCACCAGCTCGCCGCGGTCGTAGCGACTGGTCCCGCCGAGCAGGCTCGGCGCCCCGACCCAGTCCTCGATCCGGCCGTCGATCGTCTTGATGCTGGGCGTCCGGTCCGCACGTGGCGTCGTGACCAGGCCGGCCCGGTGCAGCACCTCGGACACGACCGGCAGCCGGTCGGGCACCTGCTCGGGGACGACCCGGTCGGCCAGGGCCGGGACGGCAGTGGCGATGAGCAGGACGGGGACGGCGATTCGCAGGAGCAGCACCGTGGGGACTTCGACGCCGCAGGCAGCGGGACCTGCCCACCTAGGCTGGCGCTGTCCTGCCCGCCTGCCGCAAGGGGTCAGCCGTGCCCGAGTTCTCCTACACCGACCTGCTGCCGACCGGGCCGGATGCCACGCCGTACCGCCTGCTCACGACCGAGGGTGTCTCGACGGTGTCGGCGGCGGGCCGTGACTTCCTCCAGGTCGAGCCCGAGGCCCTGACACTGCTGGCGCACACCGCGATGCGCGACATCGCGCACCTGCTGCGGCCGGCCCACCTGGCCCAGCTGCGCCGCATCCTGGACGACCCGGAGGCCTCGGCCAACGACCGCTTCGTAGCGCTGGACCTGCTCAAGAACGCCAACATCTCCGCCGGCGGGGTGCTGCCGATGTGCCAGGACACCGGCACCGCGATCGTCTCGGCCAAGCGCGGCCAGCACGTCCTGACCGACGGGGCCGACGCCGCGCACCTCTCGCGCGGGATCTACGACGCCTACACGACCCTGAACCTGCGCTACTCCCAGCTCGCGCCGCTGACGATGTGGGACGAGAAGAACACCGGCAGCAACCTGCCGGCGCAGATCGAGCTCTACGCGACCGGGGGTTCGTCGTACGACTTCCTGTTCATGGCCAAGGGCGGCGGCTCGGCCAACAAGAGCTTCCTTTACCAGGAGACCAAGGCGGTCCTGAACCCGACGCGGATGATGGCGTTCCTGCGCGAGAAGATCGGCAACCTCGGCACCGCCGCCTGCCCGCCGTACCACCTGGCGATCGTCGTCGGCGGCACGTCAGCCGAATTCGCCCTGAAGACAGCTAAGTACGCCTCCGCGAAGTACCTCGACGAGCTGCCGACCTCCGGGTCGATGACCGGGCACGGGTTCCGTGACCTCGACCTGGAGCTGGCTGTGCACGAGATGACCCGCGAGCTGGGGATCGGCGCGCAGTTCGGCGGGAAATACTTCTGCCACGACGTACGGGTGGTCCGGCTGCCCCGGCATGGCGCCTCCTGCCCGGTCGCGATCGCGGTGTCGTGCTCGGCCGATCGCCAGGCGCGAGCGAAGATCGACGCCTCGGGGGTGTGGCTCGAGCAGCTCGAGCAGGACCCGGCGCAGTACCTGCCGGAGGTGG
>JBBPYI010000297.1:0-14960 GCA_038200075.1 Mycobacteriales bacterium | reverse complement strand
CACCTGCGCGGCCGTGGGGTAGGAGAACACGACGTCGCGGAACTCCAGGCTGGCCGCACCTCGCGGCAGGGTGACCGCGTCGGGCTTCTCGGCGACCATCGGCTCGAGGTCGAGCACCTCGAAGACCCGCTCGAAGCTGACCAGGGCGGTCATCACGTCGACGCGGACGTTGGACAGGGCGGTCAGCGGACCGTAGAGCCGGGTCAGATAGGCCGCCAGCGCCACCACCGTGCCGACGCCGAGGGAACCGGAGGCCGCGAGCGTGCCGCCGACGCCGTAGACCATCGCCGTCGCCAGCGCCGCCACGGTGGTGAGGGAGACGAAGAAGACCCGGCCGTACATCGCGCTGGTGACACCGATGTCGCGAACCCGGCCAGCCTTGTCACGGAAGGAGGCGTCCTCGACCTCGGGCCGGCCGAAGAGCTTGACCAGCAGCGCACCGGAGACGTTGAAGCGCTCGGTCATCGTGTTGGTCATCTGGGCGTTCAGGCCGTAGGACTCACGGGTCAGGGCCTGCAGCCGGGTGCCGATGAGCTTCGCGGGGATGACGAACACCGGCAGCAGCACCAGCGACAGCAGGGTGATCTGCCAGCTCAGAATGAGCATCGCGGTCAGCGTCAGCACGACGCCGATGACGTTGCTGACGACCCCGGACAGCGTGCCGGTGAAGGCCGACTGCGCCCCGAGCACGTCGTTGTTGAGCCGGCTGATGAGCGCGCCGGTCTGGGTGCGGGTGAAGAAGGCGATCGGCATCCGACTGATGTGCGCGTAGACCTTGGAGCGCATGTCGTAGATCAGGCCTTCGCCGATGCGGGTGGAGTACCACCGCGACCACAGCTGCAGCACCGCGTCGAACAGTGCGAGCCCCGCCACCAGCAGCGCAAGCTCGAGCACCAGACCTCGGTCACCCGTCAGCGGCGGGTTGGTCCCGATGCCGTCGTCGATGATCTTCTTGAAGATCAGCGGGTTCAGCACCGTGACGAACGCGGCGACGACGATGAGCGCCACGAAGATGATCAGCTCACGCTTGTACGGCGCGGCGAACGCGCCGATGCGGCGCACCGTCCCGGGCGCGAGCTTGGTCTCGGTGACGTCGGCGTCGCGACGGAAGGACCGCATCATCGACATCTGGGCCATGTCCTGCATGAGCGGCCCTCCTCGCGGGTCTGTTAGAAGGCAGAGATCCCCGTGAGCGCGCGGCCGATGATCAGCTGCTGGATCTGCGAGGTGCCTTCGTACAGCGTGGTAACGCGGGCGTCGCGCAGGTACTTCCCCGCGGCGTACTCGTCGATGTAGCCGTAGCCGCCATGCGCCTGGACGCAGGCGTTCGCGGCGCGGACCGACATCTCGGAGGCGTAGTACTTGGCCTTGGACGCCGCGAGCGAGTAGTCCTCGCCGCGGGTCTTGAGGTCGGCGACGCGGTAGGTCAGCAGCCGGGCGCAGTCGACCTCGACGGCGGTGTCTGCGATCAGGGCCTGCACCAGCTGGTGTCCGGCGACCGGCTTGCCGAACTGCTTGCGGTCCTTGGTGTAGGCCACCATGGTGTCAAGCGCCGCCTGGCCGAGGCCGGTGCAGGACGCGCCGAGCGACATGCGGCCGTCGTTGAGGGCGGTCAGCGCGACCCGGATGCCCTTGCCCTCCTCGCCGCCGAGCAGCGCCTCCGGCCCGACCTTGACGTCGCGCAGGACGAGCTCGGCGGTGTCGCAGGAGCGCAGCCCGAGCTTGCCGTGGATGGCCTTGGCCTCGAAGCCGGGGGTGTCGTTCGGAACCAGGAACGCACTGACACCACGGGCGCCGGGGCCACCGGTGCGGGCCATGAACAGCGTGACGCCGGCGATCGTGCCGTTGGTGATGAAGATCTTGTTGCCGTTGAGCAGGTAGCCGCCGTCGGGCTGCTTGACCGCGGTGGCCTGCAGGTCGGCCGGGTTGCTGCCGTAGTCGGGCTCGGTCAGGCCGAAGCAGCCGAGCACCTCGCCGGTCGCCATCTTCGGCAGCCAGTGCTCCTTCTGCTCCTGGGTGCCCCAGCGGTCGATCGAGCCGGCCACCAGGCCCAGGTGCACGCTCACGATCGAGCGCACGTTGGCGTCGCCGCGACCGAGCTCCTCGATGAACAGCACGTACGACATCGGGTCACCACCGCCGCCGCCGAACTCCTCCGGGATGGACAAGCCGATGAAGCCGGTCTCGCGCAGACCGTCGAGCGCCTCCTGCGGGAAGCGCTCCTCCCGGTCGTTGAGCAGCGACGGTGGCGCGACCACGTCGTCGACCCACTCCTTGACAGCCTTGCGGACGGCGTCCTGCTCGGTGGTCAACGACATGTCCATGCTGGAGCTCCTCTAGGGTGAACGACGCGTGCGGCGGTCAGCCTTGCACCCGGGTCCGACAGGTGCTCAGCGAGGGTCGACTAGGAACCGGCTTTCTTGCGTGTCGCGCCGCCGCGGCCGCGCAGCGTCGCACCGGACTCGTTGAGGATGCGGTGCACGAAGCCGTACGACCGGCCCGAGCTCTCCGCGAGCACGCGGATGCTCTCCCCCGCCTCGTAGCGCTTCTTCAGCTCCCCTGCGAGCGCGTCGCGATCGCTACCGGTGACCCTGCTGCCCTTGCTGAGCTCCACCACTGTGTCCGTCTCCTTGCCTGCATGTCCGGTACCGGTCCCTCGGCGCTGTTCCCAGGATGATCACGGGCAACCACCCCAGACCGGACTTGACACGGACCAGGCAGTGAAGTGAGGTTGCCCTTACCCACCCCCTACCGCTGGAGTCCCCCCTCGTGCGACGTACCGCTCGCCTGCTGACGACCGGGCTGGCCGGACTGGCCCTGCTGGCCACGGCCGCCTGCGGCTCCGGCGCCGGTACCACCGACAAGGGAGCGTCCGGCGGCGACGCCCTGGTCGTCTACTCCGGGCGCAACGAGAAGCTCGTCGCCCCGCTGTTCGAGCAGTTCACGGCCGCGACCGGCATCGAGGTCACCCCGCGCTACGGCGGCAGCGCCGAGCTGGCCGCCCAGCTGCTCGAGGAGGGCAGCCGTACGCCCGCCTCGGTCTTCCTGTCCCAGGACGCCGGCGCTCTCGGCGCCCTTCAGGAGGCCGACGGCCTGGAGACACTGCCGCAGGCGACGCTCGACAGGGTCCCGGTGAAGTACCGCTCGGGTCAGGGCGCCTGGGTCGGCGTCTCCGGCCGCTCGCGGGTGCTGATCTACAACCCGACCCTGGTCAAGGCCGCCGACCTGCCCACCAGTGTGTTCGAGCTGGCCGACCCGGCCTATCGGGGCAAGGTCGGCTACGCCCCGACCAACGCCTCCTTCCAGTCCTTCGTCACCGCGATGCGGGTGAGCGCCGGGGAGGCCAAGACCGAGGACTTCCTCACCGGCTTCGCCGCGAACGACCCGCAGGCCTTCGACGGCAACATCCCGATCGTGGAGGCCGTGGACGCCGGCACGATCCCGTTCGGCCTGGTCAACCACTACTACCTGTACGAGAAGGCTGCCGAGGCAGGCGGGCTGGATCAGCTCACCGCCCGCAACTACCTGTTCCCCGGCACCGACCCCGGTTCGCTGGTCAACGTCGCCGGCGTCGGGGTGCTCGAGGGCAACGGCTCGGCCAATGCGCAGGCGTTCGTGGACTACCTGCTCTCGACCCCCGGCCAGACGTTCTTCGCCGAGCAGACCAAGGAGTACCCGCTGGTCGCCGGCATCCCGGCCGACATCGAGGGCCTGCCTCCGCTGGCGCAGCTCGGCGGCCCGCAGGTCGACCTGTCCCAGCTGGAGTCGTTGGACCAGACGCTCGCGCTGCTCGACAAGGTCGGGATCACCTAGTACTGACGTGACGACGCTGCAGCACGCACCGGCCCGGGTGGGGACGTCCCTGCCGGGCCGTCGGCGTGCCCCGCGGCCCCCGCTGCTGCTGCTGGTCCCGGCCGCGCTGACCGCCGTGGTCGCGCTCCTGCCGCTGGCCTATCTGGTCGTGCGATCGCTCGAGGACGGTGTCGGCAAACTCGCCGAGGTGCTGTGGCGCGAGCGCACGGCCCGGCTGCTGCTGCGCAGCCTGGCGATGGCCGGGGCCGTGACGGTCGCCTGCCTGGTGCTGGGCGTCGCGCTGGCGTGGCTGGTGGTGCGCTCGGACCTGCCCGCCCGGCGGGTCTGGGCCGTGGTGGCCGCGCTGCCCCTGGCCATCCCGACGTACGTCGCGGCCTTCGCCTGGATCAGCTTCCTGCCGCGCCTGGCCGGCCCCGTCGGGGCGTTCGTGGTGCTGACCGCGTGCTCCTACCCGTACGTCCTGCTGCCCGTCGCGGCCACCCTGCGCCGGCTGGACCCCGCCGGCGAGGAGGTCGCCCGCTCGCTCGGGCTGACGGCGTTCCAGGCCTTCCGCCGGGCCACCCTGCCGCAGCTGCGCCCGGCGATGGCGGCCGGCGGCCTGCTCGTCGCGCTCTATGCGCTCTCGGACTTCGGCGCCGTGTCGATCATGCGCTTCGACGCCTTCACCCGCGTCATCTACACGTCCTACCGGGCCTCCTTCGACCGCACTCCCGCCGCCGTCCTGGGGCTGCTGCTCGTCGCCGTGACGTGCGTGCTGGTGTGGCTGGAGGGACGCACCCGCGGGCGCGCGTCGTACGCCCGCGTCGGCGCCGGCGGGGCCCGCGCGCAGAGCCGGGTGCGGCTGGGCCGGGCCCGACTGCCGGCCCTGCTGATGACCACTGCCGTCGCCGGCCTGTCGCTGGGCGTGCCCGTCGCGGCCCTCGTCTACTGGAGCGCGGTCGGTTCCCGCGGCGGCGTCGAGCCCGGGCGCCTGGTCACCGCCGCCGGCACCAGCGTGGGCTTCGCGGCGCTCGGAGCGGTCGTCACGACGCTGCTCGCGATCCCCGTCGGCGTGCTGGCCGCCCGACGCAGCGGGCGGCTGCCGCAGCTGCTGGAGCGGGCCGCCTGGGTCGGCCACGCCCTGCCCGGCGTCGTCGTCGCGTTCTCCCTGGTGTTCCTGGCCGTGCGCTACGCCTTCCCGCTCTACCAGCGCACCCCCGTGCTGGTTCTGGCGTACGTCGTGCTGTTCCTGCCACTGGCCGTCGGGGCGGTGCGGGCATCGGCCGCCCAGTCGCCGCCGGCGCTGGAGGAGGTCGCCCGGGCCGCGGGCGTACGCCCCCTGGCGGTGCTGCGCCGGGTCACGCTGCCGCTCGCAGCCCCCGGGATCGCCGCCGGCGCGGTCCTGGTCTTCCTGACCTGCATGAAGGAGCTGCCGGCCACCCTGCTGCTGCAGCCGCTGGGCTCGGCCACCCTGGCCACCGAGCTGTGGACCGCGACGGGAGTGGCTGCCTACTCCGCGGCCGCGCCGTACGCCGCAGTGCTGGTGGCGCTCTCAGCCGTGCCCACCTACCTGCTCGGGGTGCGCACCGGCGCCCTGGACCGGAGCTCACGATGACGGCGCTGCGGGTGCGGGGGCTGTCCAAGAGCTTCGACGCCCCCGTGCTCGACGGGATCGACCTCGACGTCGCCGCTGGTGCGCTGGTGGCGCTGCTGGGGCCCTCGGGCTGCGGCAAGACCACCCTGCTGCGGCTGGTCGCGGGCTTCGAGCGCGCCGACGCCGGGACCATCGAGGTCGGCGGTCAGCTGGTCGAAGGACCCGACTGCCACCTGCCGCCCGAGCGCCGGCGGATCGGGATCGTGCCGCAGGAGGGCGCGCTGTTCCCGCACCTGTCGGTGCACGCCAACGTCGCGTTCGGGCTGGCCCGGGGCGAGCGCCGCGGCACCCGGCCCGACGAGGTGCTCGAGCTGGTGGGCCTGGCCGGCCTGGGCTCCCGCATGCCCCACGAGCTGTCCGGCGGCCAGCAGCAGCGGGTCGCGCTGGCCCGGGCTTTGGCGCCGCGCCCGTCCCTGGTGCTGCTCGACGAGCCGTTCAGCGCCCTGGACGCCGGGCTTCGCGCCACGGTGCGGGCGCAGGTCCGCGCCTCGCTGCAGGCCGCCGGCGCGGCCGCTGTGCTGGTCACCCACGACCAGCAGGAGGCATTGTCGGTCGCCGACGTCGTGGCCGTCGGGCGCGACGGCCGGGTCGTGCAGGCCGGCGAGCCCTGGTCGGTCTACGCCCAGCCCGCCGACCTCGGCGTCGCGACCTTCGTCGGCGAGACCATCGTGCTGCCCGGCACCTGCGCCGGCGGCGCGGTCACCTCACCGCTCGGCGCGCTGCACACCGCCTCGAGCGCCACAGGCCCGGTGTCAGTGGTCGTGCGCCCGGAGCAGCTGGAGTTCGAGCCCACCGACCTGCCGTGGGTCGCCGCCGTCGTGTCGCACCGGGAGTTCTACGGCCACGACGCGCTGCTGCGCCTGGACCTCGGCGGCGGCGCGACGGCCACCGCACGTACGCCCGGACACCCGCTGCCCGAGGTCGGCGCGACCGTCAAGGTGGGCGTACGCGGCCCCGTCGTGGTGTTCCCGGCCTGAGCGTCAGGCCAGCGACACCAGGTCGGCGAAGTCGTCGGACCACTGGTCCTCGACGCCGTCGGGCAGCAGCAGCACCTTCTCGGGCTGCAGGGCGATGACCGCGCCCTCGTCGTGGGTGACCAGCACGACGGCGCCCTTGTAGGTCGCGAGCGCCCCCAGCACCTCCTCGCGGCTGGCCGGGTCGAGGTTGTTGGTCGGCTCATCGAGCAGCAGCACGTTGGCGCCGGACACCACCAGGGTCGCGAGCGCCAGGCGGGTCTTCTCACCACCGGACAGCGTGCCGGCGCTCTGGTGCACCACGTCGCCGCTGAACAGGAACGAGCCAAGCACCTTGCGCGCCTCGACCTCACCGAGGTCGGGGCTGGAGGAGCGCATGTTCTCCAGCACCGTGCGGTCGGTGTCCAGCGTGTCGTGCTCCTGGGCGTAGTAACCCAGGCGCAGCCCGTGGCCCGGCAGGACCTCACCGGTGTCGGGCTGCTCGGTGCCGCTCAGCACCCGCAGCAGGGTGGTCTTGCCCGCACCGTTCAGACCGAGCACCACCACCCGGGCGCCGCGGTCGATCGCGAGGTCGACGTCCATGAAGATCTCCAAGGACCCGTAGGACTTGCTCAGGCCCTGCGCGGTCAGGGGTGTACGGCCGCAGGGCGCCGGCTCGGGGAAGCGCAGCTTGGCGACCTTGTCCTGGCCGCGCTCACCCTCGATGCCGGCCAGCAGCTTCTCGGCCCGCTTGAACATGCCCTGCGCCGCCTTGGCCTTGGTGGCCTTGGCGCGCATCTTCTCGGCCTGCGCGTTGAGCACCCCGGCCTGCTTCTCGGCGTTGATCCGCTCGCGCTTGCGCCGCTTCTCGTCGGTCTCGCGCTGCAGCAGATAGGTCTTCCAGCCGACGTTGTACTGGTCGAGCTCGGCCCGGTTGGCGTCGAGGTGGAAGACCTTGTTCACGACCGCCTCGAGCAGCTCGACGTCGTGGCTGATGACGATGAGCCCGCCCTGGTGCTTCTGCAGGTAGCCGCGCAGCCAGGTGATGGAGTCGGCGTCCAGGTGGTTGGTCGGCTCGTCGAGCAGCAGCGTGGTGGCGTCGGAGAACAAGATGCGGGCCAGCTCGATGCGCCGGCGCTGACCGCCGGACAGGGTGCCGAGCGGCTGGTGCAGCGCCCGCTCGGGCAGTCCGAGGTTGGAGCAGATGCGGGCGGCCTCGGCCTCGGCGGCGTAGCCCCCCAGCGCGGTGAAGCGCTCCTCGAGCCGGCCGTACCGCTCCAGGACCTCGGCGCTGTCGGGCTGCTCGCCGAGCTGGATCTGGCTCTTCTCCAGGTTGCGCATGATCTCGTCGAGGCCTCGCGCCGACAGCACCCGGTCGCGACCCAGCACATCGAGATCGCCGGTACGCGGGTCCTGCGGCAGATAGCCGACCGGCGCGCTGTGGGTGATCGAACCGCCGGCCGGCAGCGTCTGCTTGGCAAGGGTCTTGGTGAGCGTGGTCTTGCCGGCGCCGTTGCGCCCGACCAGGCCGATGCGGTCGCCGGGCTGGATCCGGAAGGTGACCTTCTCCAGCAGGAGGCGGGCGCCGGCGCGCAGCTCGACGTCCTGGACGGTGATCACGGTGGGGCTCCTCGGGGCGACGGATCGGGGACGGCGGCTCGCGCCGGCTCAGTCGGTCGTCAAGGGCACTCCCCTAGGGTACGCCCCGTGGACTTCGATGACCGGGCCAGGCTCGACACCTCGCAGGTCAGTGATGTACGAGGTCGGCGTGGCGGTCGCGCTGTGGCAATCGGCGGCGGCGGGCTCGGCATCGTCGGGCTGCTGATCGCTCTCGCGCTCGGCATCAACCCGGCGGACCTGACCGGTGGCGGCTCGCCGTCGTCGTCCGGGTCGGTCTCGACCTCGGACCTGGCGCAGCGCTGCCAGACCGGCGCCGACGCCGACCGCGACGAGGACTGCCGGGTCGTCGGCATCGTCAACAGCGTCCAGGCGTACTGGGCGACCCAGATCGAGGGCTACCGGCCGGCCCAGACGCAGCTGTTCAGCCAGGCCACCAGCACCGGCTGCGGGAATGCCACGTCTGCGGTCGGGCCGTTCTACTGCCCGCCGGACCAGGGGGTCTACCTCGACCTCACCTTCTTCGACGTCCTGCGCACCCAGTACGGCGCGAAGGGTGGCGACTTCGCCGTGGCGTACGTCATCGCGCACGAGTACGGCCACCACATCTCGAACCTCACCGGCCAGAGCGCCGAGACCGATCGCGGTCAGGGCGAGCAGGGCGGGTCCGTACGCCTCGAGCTGCAGGCCGACTGCTACGCCGGCGTCTGGGCCGCCAACGCCGTCAAGAGCGGTTTTGTGACCATCAGTGACGCCGACATCGAGGAGGGCCTGTCGGCCGCCGCCGCGGTCGGCGACGACCGCATCCAGGAAAAGTCCGCCGGCCGGGTCGACCCGGAGTCCTGGACGCACGGCTCGGCCGCCCAGCGCCAGAGGTGGTTCCGCACCGGGCTGTCGACCGGGAACCCGAAGCGCTGCGACACCTTCGCCGTCGCCCGGGTGTGAGCCACCGCCACCTTGGTCAACCCGCTTGACCAAGCTGACCTCCTCGTCGTAGCGTCCGTGCCATGACCGTCGTCGGCGTGGGCGAGGCGAAGACGAACCTCTCGCGGTTGCTGCGCGAGGTGGCCGAAGGCGGTGAGGTCGTCATCGAGCGGGACGGCACCCCGGTTGCGCGGCTCGTCGCGATCGCGCCGCGCAAGCGTGAGTTCGGGTTCGACCGCGGCAGGATCTGGATCGCCGACGACTTCGACGCCCCGCTGCCCGAGATGGAGCCCTACTCCTAAGTGGGTCTGCTCCTCGACACCCACGTCTTCCTGTGGCTCGTCGACGATCCGAGCCGGCTGCCCTCTGCCGCCGTCGACGCCGTCAGCATCCCTGACGTGGAGCTGTTCCTGTCTTTGGCAAGCGTCTGGGAGCTCTCCATCAAGGTGGGGCTTGGTAAGATCACCCTTCCGCTGCCCCCACTGGAGTTCGTCGCCACACGTCTGGAGCGCACCGACACAGAACTGCTGGGGATCTCGCTGCCACACGCGCTCGCTCTTGCCGATCTACCGCGCCACCACGGTGATCCGTTCGACCGCATGCTCATCTGCCAGGCGCGGGCGGAGGGCCTCACGCTGGTCAGCAGCGATCTGGCCATGCGCGCCTATGACGTCCCGATCCTCTGGGACTAGCTTCCGGGCGCGCCGCCGGCGGACTGGTCAGACGTTGAAGCCGAGCGCCCTGAGCTGGTCGCGACCGTCGTCGGTGATCTTGTCCGGGCCCCACGGCGGCATCCAGACCCAGTTGATCCGGACCTCGTCGACCAGCGGCGCGAGGGCGTTGCGGGTCTGGTCCTCGATGACGTCGGTCAGCGGGCACGCCGCCGACGTCAGCGTCATGTCCAGGGTGACGGTGCGGTCGGTGTGGACCTGGTTGCCGTAGAGCAGGCCGAGGTCGACGACGTTGATCCCGAGCTCGGGGTCGACGACGTCCTTCATCGCCTCGGTGATGTCGTCCTCGCTCGGCAGCACCTTGGGCGCATCGGCGGCGGTCGGGGTGTCGAGCACCGGCTCAGCGGTCGCGACGGTCTCTACCTCAGACATGTGCTGCTCCTTCCGAGCTGCCCGCGACCGCCTGTGCGGTCGCGTCCTTCCACGCCATCCAACCCAGCAGCGCGCACTTGACCCGCGCCGGGTACTTCGACACGCCCGCGAACGCGATCCCGTCCTCCAGGACCGCCTCGTCGGGCTCGATCGTGCCGCGGCTCTGCATCAGCTCCAGGAACACCTCGCTGGTGCGCAGCGCGTCCTGGACCGGCTTGCCGATGACCAGATCGGTCATCACCGAGGTGCTGGCCTGGCTGATCGAGCAGCCCTGCCCGTCGTAGGACACGTCGGTCACCACTCCCCCGGCGACCGCGACGCGCAACGTCACCTCGTCACCGCAGGTCGGGTTGACGTGGTGGACCTCCACGTCGTACGGCTCGCGCAGCCCCTTGTGATGCGGCTGGCGGTAGTGATCCAGGATGATCTCCTGGTACATCGACTCGTCGGCCATCACACCCTCCAGAACGCCTGGACGGTGGCGATCCCTTCCAGCAGGACATCCACCTCAGCCTCGGTGTTGTAGAGGTAGCTCGAGGCCCGGGTCGTCGCCGGCACCCCGTAGCGGCGGCAGACCGGCGCCGCGCAGTGGTGGCCGACCCGCACGGCGATGCCGAGCTCGTCCAGCGATTGACCGATGTCGTGCGGGTGCACCCCGTCGATCGCGAACGACACGGCGGCGCCGCGCATCTCGGTGCTGTCAGGACCGATGACGCGTACGCCCGACAGCTCGCTCAGCCCGGCCAGGATCCGGGACGTCAGCTGCGCCTCGTGGGCCGCGATCCGGTCGAGCCCGATCTCCTGCAGGTAGTCGCAGGCCGCGGCCAGCGCGACCGCCTGGCTGATGACCGGGGTGCCGGCCTCGAAGCGCTCGGGCGCCGGGGCGTAGGTCGAGCCCGACATCTGCACGACCTCGATCATCGAGCCGCCGCCGAGGAAGGGCGGCATCGCATCGAGCAGCTCGCGCCGCCCCCACAGCACGCCGATGCCGGACGGGGCGAGCATCTTGTGGCCGGTCAGGACGAAGAAGTCGGCGCCGAGCGCCTGCACGTCCACCGCCTCGTGCGGCGCCGACTGGGCGCCGTCGACCAGGACGTACGCGCCGACCTGACGGGCCCGCGCCACCAGCACGTCGACCGGGTTCTTGGTGCCCAGGATGTTGCTGACGTGCACGAACGCCAGCATCTTGGTCCGCTCGTTGACGAGCGTGTCGAGATCGGTCAGGTCGAGGCGGCCGTCGTCGGTCAGCGGGATCCAGCGCAGGGTCGCGCCGGTGCGCTCGCACAGCATCTGCCAGGGCACCAGGTTGGAGTGGTGCTCCATCTCGGTGACGCAGACCTCGTCGCCCGGGCCGAGCGAGAACGCCGAGCCCGCAGCAGCATTGCCGAACGAGTAGGCCACCAGGTTGTAGGCCTCGGTCGCGTTCTTGGTGAACACGACCTCGTGCGGGTCGACCGCGCCGAGAAAGGCTGCCACGGTGTCGCGGGCCGCCTCGTAGGCGTCGGTCGCCTCCTGCGACAGGGTGTGCACGCCGCGATGGACGTTGCTGTAGTGCTGCTCGACGAAAGCCCGCTCGGCGTCCAGGACCTGGGTCGGCTTGTGGGAGCTCGAGGCGTTGTCGAGGTAGACCAGCGGCCGACCACCGACCTGCCGGGACAGGATCGGGAAGTCGGCGCGTACGGCGTGGACGTCGTACGGCGCGGTCAGCAGCGCCCCTGCCGTCATGACGGGGCCAGCACGCCCGGCAGGACGGGGCTGGTCGGCAGCGCGGTGGTGCCGGCGGGGGTCTCGGCGATCCCGTACTTGGCATAGCCGTTGGCCTCGAGCTCGTCGGCCAGCTCCGGACCGCCGGACTCGGCGATCTTGCCCTTGACGAAGACGTGCACGTGGTCGGGCTTGATGTAGTTCAGGATCCGCGTGTAGTGCGTGATGAGCAGGACGCCGGTGTCGCCGCTCTCGCGGACCCGGTTGACGCCCTCGGAGACGATCCGCAGCGCGTCGACGTCCAGGCCGGAGTCGGTCTCGTCGAGCACGGCGATCTTCGGGCGGAGCAGCTCCAGCTGCAGGATCTCGTGGCGCTTCTTCTCACCACCGGAGAAGCCCTCGTTGACAGACCGGTTGGAGAAGTCGGGGTCCATCTCCAGGCGGGCCATCGCCTCCTTCTGCTCCTTGACCCACAGGCGCAGCTTGGGGGCCTCGCCGCGGATCGCGGTCGCAGAGGAGCGCAGGAAGTTCGACACCGACACGCCAGGGACCTCGACGGGGTACTGCATCGCGAGGAACACGCCGGCCCTGGCCCGCTCGTCCACGCTCATCGCGAGCACGTCCTCGCCGTCCAGGGTGATGGTGCCGGAGGTGACGGTGTACTTCGGGTGCCCGGCGATGGCGTACGCCAGGGTGGACTTGCCGGAGCCGTTCGGGCCCATGATGGCGTGCGTCTCGCCGGAGCGGATCGTCAGGTCGACGCCGGTGAGGATCTCCTTGTCGGCGCCCTCGGCCTCGACGGTGACGTGCAGGTCGCGGATCTCAAGAACGGTCATCAGGACTCCATCTGCACGAGGACGTCATCGCCCTCGACGGTCACGGGGAAGGTGGGCACGGGCTTGACGGCAGGCAGCCCCGAGGGCGCGCCGGTGGCCAGGTCGAACAGCGAACCGTGCAGCCAGCACTCGATCTTGCCGTCCTCGACATCGCCTTCGGACAGCGCGACATCGGCGTGCGAGCAGACGTCGGCCAGGGCGTAGACCTGGCCGCCGGAGCGCGCCAGGCAGACCGGTTGTCCGGCGAGCTCGACGCGGATCGCGCCGTTCTCGGGGATCTCGGCGAGCGAGGCAGCCCGCACGGGACTGCTCATGCGAACGCCCTCTCCAGCTCGGCTTCGATCGTGGTCATGATGCGCTCCTGCAGGGCGGGTACGCCGATGGACTCGACGACCTCGGCGAAGAAGCCGCGCACGACCATGCGACGGGCGACGTCGGCGGGGATGCCACGGGCCTGCAGGTAGAACAGCTGCTCGTCGTCGAAGCGGCCGGTGGTGCTGGCGTGTCCGGCGCCGGCGATCTCGCCGGTCTCGATCTCGAGGTTCGGGACCGAGTCGGCGCGCGCCTCCGGCGTGAGCAGCAGGTTGCGGTTGAGCTCGTAGGTGTCGGTGCCCTCGGCGGCGGCACGGATGAGCACGTCACCGATCCAGACGGTGTGCGCCTGCTCGCCCTGCAACGCCGACTTGTAGGTCACCCGGCTGCGGCAGTGCGGGACGCTGTGGTCCACCAGGAGCCGATGCTCCAGGTGCTGAGCGGCGTCCGCGAACGACACCCCGCGCAGCTCGACATCGCCGCCCGGCGCGGTGAACTCGACGGTCTCGCTCACGCGCACCAGGTCACCGCCCAGCGTCACCTGGGTCGCCAGCAGCCTGGCGTCGCGCCCCAGCCGGGTCGCGACGTGGGAGGAGTGGATCGTGTCGGCGGCCCAGTCCTGCACCTGAACCAGCTGCAGCGACGCGCCGTCACCGACGAGGACGGACACGACCTCGGTGTAGTGGGCGCTGCCGACGCGCTCCAGCACGACGGTGGCGCGTGACTGCTCGGCCAGCTCGACCACGACATGGCCCCAGACGACCTCTCCGAGCCCGGTGCCCGCGAGGCGGACGATCACGGGCGCGTCGACCTCGAGCGCCTTCGGCACCCGGATGACCAGCGCCGAGCCGGACCGCTGCAGCGCCAGAGCGGCGAGGCGGTCGACCGGCAGCGGCACGTCGAGATCGGCGGTCGCCACTGTGAGCAACTCGACGCCGTCGGGCAGCTCGCTGCTGACGTCGAGGTGGGCCTCGGACGGCGCGCCGTCCAGCAGCGCCTTCACGCGGGAGAGCGGGGTGAAGCGCCACTCCTCCTCGCGACCGGTGGGCACTCCGAACACGTCGGGGTCGGCGGAGCGCACCCGCTCGGGGCGAACGTCGGCCGGGCTGCCCCCTGCCGGACGACGCGGCGTGGACGGCGTGACGCCGACCGCTACCGACCCGTCCATGACGCCGCCGGTCGCCTTCAGGGCCTGCTTCTCGGTCTCGAGAGCGGCACCCATGCTGCTAGCCAACTGAGCCCTCCATCTGGAGCTCGATGAGGCGGTTGAGCTCCAGCGCGTACTCCATCGGCAGCTCCCGGGCGATCGGCTCGACGAAGCCGCGTACGACCATCGCCATCGCCTCGGTCTCGGTCAGCCCGCGGCTCATCAGATAGAACAGCTGGTCGTCGCCGACCTTGCTGACGGTCGCCTCGTGGCCCAGCGACACGTCGTCCTCGCGGACGTCGACGTAGGGATAGGTGTCGCTGCGGCTGATCGTGTCGACCAGCAGCGCGTCGCACACGACGTTGCTCTTGGAGCCCGTCGCCCCCTCCTGGACCTGGATGAGTCCGCGGTAGGACGTACGGCCGCCGTTGCGCGCAACGGACTTGCTCACGAGGTTGGACGTCGTACGCGGGGCGGCGTGCACCATCTTCGCGCCGGCGTCCTGGTGCTGGCCCTCGCCGGCGAAGGCGACCGACAGCGTCTCGCCGGAGGCGCGCTCGCCGAGCAGGTAGCAGGCGGGGTACTTCATGGTCACCTTGGAGCCGATGTTGCCGTCGATCCACTCCATCCGGCCGCCCTCGTGCACCGCGGTGCGCTTGGTGACCAGGTTGTAGACATTGTTCGACCAGTTCTGGATCGTCGTGTAGCGGACGTGGGCGTCCTTCATCACGATGATCTCGACCACCGCGCTGTGCAGGCTGTCGGAGCTGTAGGTCGGGGCGGTGCAGCCCTCGACGTAGTGCACCGAGGAGCCCTCGTCGGCGATGATCAGGGTGCGCTCGAACTGGCCCATGTTCTCGGTGTTGATCCGGAAGTAGGCCTGCAACGGGATCTCGACATGAACACCCGGGGGTACGT
>JBBPYI010000296.1:0-6916 GCA_038200075.1 Mycobacteriales bacterium | reverse complement strand
CCTCGCCCAGGCGTACGGCGTGACCGCTCCGTTCTGGTTCGCCTTCGCCGGCTCGGCAGTGTTCCTCGTCGCCCTGTGGCAGCAGCTGGCGCACATCGCCCACGACGACGGGGCCCACGACGACGGGGCCCACGACGACGGGGCCCACGACGACGGGGCCCACGATCACCCGCTGCTGGTCGACAGCCAGGTCCGCCAGCTCGGCCTGCGTACATCTGCGCCGCATGGGGCAGGCACAGCCCATGACCTCTGACGACGCGACCACCCCCCACGTCTCCGGCGGCGACGCCGACCGTCTCGACCCGGCCGGTCCGGGCACGGGCGGGATGCTGGCGGGGGCCGACGGCGAGACCGCTGCCCGTGAGGAGCTCCGCAAGGACCTCGGCGAGCGCCCGCAGGACGCCGACACCGAGCACGGAACTCTGGCGGAGGGCCTGGGCGCCACCGACGACCCCGAGGGCGGCTCGATCCAGGCGCACGGCTCGCAGCCTTGAGCGAGGGCTGACAGGCTCGCCCCATGACCCGCCGCTGGCTGTTCGCCGACCAGCTCGGTCCGCAGTTCCTCGACGCGCCCGACCAGCCCGTGCTGCTGGTCGAGTCGCTGGCGGTCTTCCGGCGCAGGCGCTTCCACCGGGCCAAGGCCCACCTGCTGCTGTCGGCGCTGCGCCACCGCGCCGCCGAGCTGGGCGACCAGGCGCGCTACGTCCGGGCCGACACCTACGACCAGGCGCTCGACCAGGTGGCCGAGCCGCTCAGCGTCGTGCAGCCCACGTCCTACGCCGCCGACCGCTTCGTCCGGGACCGCGGCCTGACCGTGCTGCCCGGCGACCGCGGTTTCGCCACGACGCCGGAGCAGTTCGCCACCTGGGCCCGCGGCCGCAAGCGGCTGCTGATGGAGGACTTCTACCGCTGGCAGCGCCATCGCCTGGAGCTGCTCATGGACGGCGACGAACCGGCCGGTGGCCGGTGGAACTACGACCACGACAACCGCGAGCCGCCGCCCAAGCAGGCCACCCTGGGCATCGCCGAGCCGTGGTGGCCGGCCGAGGACGACATCGACGCGGGCGTACGCACCGATCTCGACGCCTGGGAGCGCGACGGCCAGGTGGCGTTCATCGGCCAGGACGCTCCGCGCTGGGCGCCCGCGACCCGCGCCGAGGCGCTCGAGGCACTGCGGCACTTCGTACGCCATCGCCTTGCCGACTTCGGGCCCACCGAGGACGCGATGCTCAGCCAGGACCCGTGGATGGCGCACAGCGCGCTGTCCCCGGCGCTGAACCTGGGGCTGCTGCACCCGCTGGAGTGCGTGCAGGCTGCCGAGCAGGCGTACCGCGACGGCGACGCCCCACTGGCCAGTGTCGAGGGCTACGTCCGCCAGGTCATCGGCTGGCGCGAGTACGTCTGGGGGCTCTACTGGCACCTGCCCCGTGACTACCGCGGCCACAACGCGCTTGAGGCGACCGCCGAGCTGCCGGAGTGGTTCGCGACGCTCGACGCCGACCGCAGCGTGACCGCGAACTGCCTGCGCTCGGTGTTGGGCGATCTGCGCGAGCGCGGCTGGGTTCACCACATCCCGCGACTGATGGTGCTCGGCAACTACGCGCTGCAGCGCGGTTGGGACCCGCGCGAGGTGACCGCGTGGTTCCACGAGGCGTTCGTCGACGGCTACGACTGGGTCATGCTCCCCAACGTCGTCGGGATGAGCCAGCATGCCGATGGCGGGCTGATGGCCACCAAGCCGTACGCCGCCGGGGGCGCCTACATCAACCGCATGAGCGACTACTGCAAGCCCTGCGCCTACGACCCGAAGGTGCGGGTCGGCCCCACCGCGTGCCCGTTCACCGCCGGCTACTGGGCGTTTCTGGACCGTACGGCCGACCAGCTGCGCGGCAACCACCGCATGGCGCAGCCGCTTGCAGGCCTGGCCCGGCTCAAGGACCGGCCCGAGCTCGTCGAGCAGGAGCGGGTAAGGGGGGACGGCCCGCCATGACGGCCGGAATGCCCTCGTGATCGGCCCCTCTTACAGTGGAGTGTGACCATCGCGCCGGAGCTCGCGCTGCTGACGGTCTCGACCGTGCGCATCGCCGACCCCGGCCCGCTGCTGGACCTGCTGCCGGCCGAGCGCCCACTGGCCTGGATGAGCGGCGGGGAGGGACTGGTCGGCTGGGGTGAGGCGACCCGCTTCGAGGTCACCGGGCCGGATCGCTTCGTCGCCGCGCAGCAGTGGTGGCACGACCTGAACGCCGCCGCCGAGGTCTCCGACGACGTACGGCTGCCGGGCAGCGGCCTGGTGGCATTCGGCTCGTTCTCCTTCGACGCCGAGGCAGGCTCGTCCGTCCTGGTCGTGCCCCGGGTGCTCGTCGCGCACCGGGCGGGCAGCTGGTGGGTCACCACGGTCGACGACGAGAGACCGTCCTTGCAGCCGACATCCGCGCCGGCAGCCCCCGGCGCGGTGCGGTTCTGCGACGGTGCGCGGACCCCGACCGGCTGGATGACGGTGGTCGCGGACGTCGTCGAGCGCATCCGCACCGGTGAGGTCGACAAGGTCGTGCTGGCCCGCGACCTGCAGGCCGACCTCGACGAGCCGCTGGACGTGCGCTGGCCGCTGCAGCGCCTGGCCGAGGGCTACCCCGGCTGCTGGACCTTCAGCGTCGACGGGCTGATCGGCGCGACACCAGAGCTGCTGGTCCGGCTGGAGGACGGCGTCGCGACCTCGATGGTGCTGGCCGGCACGCTGCGCCGCGGGGACGACCGGCTGGGCGACGCGATGCAGGGCAGCGCCCTGTCGCACTCCGGCAAGGACCTGCAGGAGCACGCGTACGCCGTGCGCTCGGTCGCGGACTCCCTGGCCCAGCACTGCGCCCACGTCGACGTCCCGGCCGAGCCCTTCCTGCTGCACCTCAAGAACGTCATCCATCTGGCCTCCATCGTCACCGCCGTCCTGAGCGACGAGGCGGGATCGCTGCGGCTGGTCGACTCGCTGCACCCCTCTGCGGCCGTCTGCGGTACCCCGACCGCCGCCGCGATGACCGTCATCCGCGATGTCGAGGGCTTGGACCGCGGTCGTTACGCCGGGCCGGTCGGGTGGATGGACGCGACGGGGGACGGGGAGTGGGGGATCGCGCTGCGCTGCGCCGAGCTCGACCCGCTCGACCCGCGCCGACTGCGGCTGTTCGCCGGCTGCGGCATCGTCGCCCGCTCGCTGCCCGAGGCGGAGCTTGCGGAGAGCGTCGCCAAGCTCGTCCCGATGCGGGACGCCCTGCAGACCTAACCCCGGCTTGGTCACGATGGACTACCCGATGGTGGTCCGTTGTGACCACAGATAAGAGATTTCTCACGTAGGGTCCGGGTTGCCACGCATCCCGCGTACGGCGCTATCCGCGTCTGGCTGAGTGTCTGAGACCACCGCCCGTCACCCGGGCACCTTCGGAGGACCGATGCACCTGTTGTCCCCACGTCTGCGACGGCGCACTGTCGCTGCCGGCGCCGCGACCGCCCTCGTCGGCGGCCTGCTCGTCGCCACCATCGGCACGGCCGACGCCGCGGCCCCGAGCTCCGGCACGCTGTCGGAGTCCTCGCAGAGCCTGTCCTACGGCGGTGGACCGTTCCTGGTCTCCAACGTCAGCGCCACCGCCGGTCCCGCCGACTGCAGCGCCCCGACCTCGTGCGACGACTACGCGCTCACCGTCGACCCGACGGCCGCAGCTCCGGGCCGCAGCCTGAGGATCAACGTGCAGTGGGCCAACACGGTCGCGGACTTCGACGTCTACCTGCTCGACAAAGACGGCCGCGAGGTGGCCGCCGCGGCGTCCTCCTCCGATCCCGAGGTCATCATCACCGCGCCGGTCGCGGGCCTGTACACCGTGCGGGTCGTGCCCTTCACCGTCGCCGGTGACAGCTACACCGCGACGTTGTCGCTGACGACCGACGCGCCCCCGCCGCCGGTCTCCTCCGCGCCGGCCACCGGCTTCGACAACTTCCCCGCCCCGGCGACCCTGCCGCGCGTCCACGACGCCGGCGAGCCCTCGATCGGCTACGACGGCAAGACCGACGCGTCGATGTACCAGGCGTACACGGCCACCTACCGGACCACCTACGACGACACGACGAGCCCGGCGACCGCGACGTTCACCGACGTCAGCGCCAACCTGGCCAAGGGCTGCCCCGGCGGCAGCACGACCAGCCTGGACCCGATCCTGGCGACCGAGCCCCTCACCGGGCGCACCATTGAGTCGCAGCTGCTCGACGTGCGCGCAGCCGGCAGCCTGTCCTGCGTCACCAGCGACGCCGGCAAGACGTGGACCACCAGCCAGGGCGGCGGGCTCAACAGCGCCGTCGACCACCAGACCCTCGGCTGGGGCCCGTACGCCCCCACGGGTGTCGCGGCCCTGCGCACCTACCCGAGTGCTGAGCTCTACTACTGCTCCCAGGACATCGCTGACGCCTCCTGCTCGACCAGCAGCGACGGCGGCATCACCTTCGGACCTGCGGTCCCGATGTACACCCTGCAGCAGTGCGGGGGCCTGCACGGGCACGTCAAGGTCGGGCCCGACGGCACCGCGTACGTCCCGAACAAGTCCTGCGGCGGGATGCCTGCCGTCGTCGTGTCCGAGGACAACGGCCTGACCTGGGCCATCCGCCCCGTCCCGGGCGGTAGCCCGGGCGAGAGCGACCCGTCTGTCGCGATCGCCAAGGACGGCACGGTCTACCTCGGTTGGAACGGCGCGGACAACCACGCCTTCACCGCCGTGTCCCACGACAAGGGCAAGACCTGGAGCAGCCCGGTGGACGTCGGCGCGCAGCTCGGCATCCAGAACACCGTCTTCCCGGCGGCTGTCGCCGGTGACGGCGACCGCGCGGCCGTGGCCTTCATCGGCACGACCACCGCTGGCAACTCCTCCGAGACCGACGTGTTCAAGGGCGTCTGGCAGCTCTACGTGGCGTCCACCTTCGACGGCGGCACGAGCTGGAAGACCTCCGACGTGACCGGCGCCGACCCGGTCCAGCGCGGGTCGATCTGCACCGGTGGCACGACCTGCGGCAACGACCGCAACCTGCTCGACTTCATGGACGCGACGCTGGACCCCGCTGGCCGGGTCCTGGTCGGCTACGCCGACGGCTGCACCGCCGCCTGCGCGACCACGACCGCGCCCACCGCGACGACCACGGGCTACCGCGATGCGTACGCCACCATCGCGCGGCAGAGCACCGGCCTGCGGATGTTCGCGGCCAACGACCCGGTCGTCGCGCCGACGCCCGTCGTCGACCTGACCGTGCGGGACCTGCAGACCCGCATGGACGAGAAGGGCCGGGTCTTCGTGTCCGCGCTGGCGGTCAACTCCGGCAACCAGCCGCTGAGCGGGATCACGGTGGCCTTCTTCGACGGCCGCAAGTCGGCGTTCGGCACCTCCTCGCCGATCGCCCTGGCCGGCGGTGAGACCCAGCGGGTCGAGGTGCTTTACAAGGCCGCCGGGTCCGGCAGGCAGGTCGTCGCCGTCATCGACCCGCAGAACACGATCGCCGAGCAGAACGAGGGCAACAACAAGACGGCCTCGAGCCCGGCCTCCTAGGCACGTCGGTCACCCACGGGCGACTCGCCTCCCCGGATCGCGGAGCCCGCGCTCCGGGGAGGTGTCGTGCTGGCGATCGAGGGACTGCAGGAAGGGTCGGTGACCGCCATCAGCATCGTGCTCGTTAGCGCGGGCGGGTTGACCCGACTGGCCGTCGCCGTGCTGACTGCAGTGGTGACTGCCGGCTGCTCGGCGGGCGCACCGGCAGCCGAGGCGGTCCCGTCCGCACCGGCCTCCGCACCGGCCTCCGCTCCCGCCGCACCCGTTGTGGCGACCCCGGCGGTCCCGCTGCCGTGCAACGCGACGTCCGGACTGGCGCTGCCCGCAGGCTGGCCGGACGGCGTGCCGCTGCCCGACGGGTTGGTCATCACCCGTACCGAACGGCGTAGCGGCGACCGCCTGATCGTCTCGGGCTTCGTCCCGGGCGATTTTCATCGCATCGTGGACTTCTTCAACACCCGACTGCCGGCGGCCGGGCTGCCGCAGCGCAACGGTCAGATCGACCCCTTCGACGCCGAGTCCGACTTCACCGGGACGGCGCTGCAGGGCCGGTGGAGCGTCGGATTGTCGATCCCGTGCCGGGACGCCGCTGACCTCACCGTGCTGGTCCTGCCGCCCGAGGCGGAGCTTGCGCCGGTCCCCGGACTGCCCGCCCCCCGCCCGACCGGCTGACCGGCAGGACAGGCTCAGGCGGCGTAGTGGTCGACGCCGTCCACGGACGTACGCGTCAGGTGGCCCTGGGCGGCGAGCAGGACCAGGTGGGCGCCGGTCTCGAAGGTCGCCAGCATCGTGTTGAACACGTCGAGCTCGTCCAGCCGCCGCAGTCGGCGGGTCCAGCCGAGCCGCCCGGCCACCTCGTACGGTGTGTGCGCGCCGGCGGCGACCGCCTCGGCCGTCGCGGTCAGCCGGGCGTCGTGGAAGGCCAGCAGCTCGTCGACGCGGGCGTGCGCACTCGGCGCGACCGGGCCGTGCGCAGGCAGCAGCAGCGCGTCCGGTCGGGAGCGGACCACCGCCAGGGACTGCAGGAAGTCACCGAGCGGGTCCGGGCGCAGGACCGACTCGAAGCCGATCGACGGCGTGATGGTCGGGAGCACGTGGTCGCCGGCGAACAGCAGCTGGCCTGCGACGTCGTGGAAGACCAGGTGGCCGGCGGTGTGGCCCGGCGTGGCGACGGCCTCCAGGGTGCGGCCGCCGAGCTCCACCGGACGTGGCAGCAGCCACTCGTCGGGCATGCCCCTCTGCGCCGGGTCGCTCTCGGCGTCGGCGACCAGTGCGTGCAGCTCGTCGGCCACCCTGGGCGCTCGCAGGACCCGCAGCTTCGCGACGTGCACTCCGAGCGGGCTGGT
>JBBPYI010000295.1:0-5326 GCA_038200075.1 Mycobacteriales bacterium | reverse complement strand
CTCGTCCAGCACGGCGTACGGCCGGCCGGCCGCGGCGCAGGTGAGCTCCTCCGCGCGCTGCCAGTCGGCCTGGTGCTCGGCCGGATCGGGGTAGGGCTCGGGCCACTCGAAGAAGCGGGCGTTGTCCGGGCCGTAGCTGCCGGCGCAGATCGCCGCCAGCGGGTGCATCCCCACGGCGGCGACGGCGGCAGCGTGGACCGAGCCGCGGTGCTCGCGCAGGACGTTGAGCAGCAGCCCGAGCCGGCCCGCGGCGTCGTCGGGTCGGGGCAGCGCGCGCCAGCCGGCGAACAGCGGCAGGCCCAGCGGCTCGGCGCCGTCCACGACCCGCTCCACCAGCTCGACGGCCCGCTGCGGGACGGCACCGAAGCGGTCGCGGGCGTACGCGCTGCAGAAGCCGGCGTAGGCGATGGCGGCGTCGCGCGGCGCCATGACCGCCCGGCCCTCGGCCCAGTGCTCCCGCACGACCTCGTACGGGAAGAAGGCCTCGGCGGCCGCGACCACGTCGACCTCGACGTCGCCGAGCGCTCCCCCACGTCCGAGGTGGTACATCGCCCGGCCGCGCAGGCCGAGCTCGGCCTTGGCGCGGGCGCGCACCCCCGGATCGGTCATCCAGGCGAAGCCGAAGCCGCCGACGACGTCCTTGAGCGCCGCGGCCGTGGCGAGAGGGGTCACAGCTCGACGTCACCTTCGGCGAGCAGCACGGCCGGTCCGGTCAGCACGACATGACCGTCCTCGCGCCAGGTGACGACGAGCTCACCGCCGGGGACGCGCACGTCGTACGCCGTGCCGCGGGGGGTCCCAGTGCGCAGCGCGGTGGCGACCACGGCCGCGCAGGCGCCGGTGCCGCAGGACCGGGTCTCCCCGACGCCCCGCTCGTGCACCCGCATGGCGATGGCGGTCGGTCCGAGGTCCTCGACGTACTCCACGTTGAGGTCGAGCCGCGAGGTCGTGAGCTCACCGAGGGCGTCGACCGAGGCGACCGGCACGACTGCGTGCGGGTTGCCCATGCTCACGAACGTCGCGGTGGCCCCGTCGACGTCGACGTCCGCACCGATCTCGGCCGGACCCATGTCCACGCTGATCGGCCCGTCACCGGGCGTCACGTCGACCGAGAGCACGCCCCGGCGGGTCGCCAGCAGCATCGGGCCGGGCTCGGCGAGGCCGCGGCTGACCAGGTAGCGCGCGTAGACGCGCACGCCGTTGCCGCACATCTCGGCGATGGTGCCGTCGGCGTTGTGGTAGTCCATGAAGTACGGCGCGGCGCGGTCGGCCTCGGGCACCAGCGCGCTCGGGACGACCCGCAGCACGCCGTCGGCGCCCAGCCCGGCCCGGCGGTCGCACAGGCGGCGTACGAGCTCCGGGGTGAGGTCCAGCGCACCGTCGGGGTCGGGCAGCAGCACGAAGTCGTTCTCGGTGCCGTGGCCCTTCACGAAGCGCATGAGCCGATGCTATTACCGGGGCAGTCCCCGACTACCGCGGCAGGGGAATGCTCACGCCCTGCCGCCAGCCAGAGCCGTGCTGCAGCAGCCAGCGGGCCTTGTCGGCGCGCTGGGCGCTGGCGTAGAGCCAGCCGTGCGCACGGTCGCAGCCCAGCTCGATGAGCCGCGCGGCCTCGCCCCACGTCTCGACGCCCTCGGCGACGACGATCATCCCGCGAGCGTGGGCCTGGACGATGATCGCGGCCACGGTCGCGTCTCCCGCACCGCCAACGCCCGCGTTGTCCCCGATCCCCCGGACGTAGCGGTGGCCGAGCTTGATGGCATCGACGGGCAGCTCCGCGATCGCCCCGAGGGTGGCCAGCCAGCTGGTGAAGTCGTCGACGGCCAGCGCCACCCCGGCCTGGCGAAGATCACCCAGCAGCGCCGCGGCGGAGCTGCCCAGCTGGCGTACGCCCGCCTCGGAGATCTCCAGGCCCAGGGCCCCGGCCGCCAGACCGGCGTCGGCGATGACCTGCCCGACGTGCTTGGCGAAGTCCGGGGAGCTGACCTGCTCGGCGGTGACGTTGAGCCACAGCCGACGGGGCGCGCCCGACATGCTCTGCCAGCGCACCGCCTCGGCCGCGGCCTGCTGCAGCACCCAGGAGCCGATGGCGCCGATCTCGCCGCTGTCCTGAGCGAGCTCGAGGAAGGCGGGCGGGCTCAGCAGCCCCAGCGAAGGGTGGTGCCAGCGCAGCAGCGCCTCCATGGCGACGATCGCGCCGGTCGCCAGGTCGACCTCCGGCTGGTAGAGCAGCTCCAACGAGCCGTCGTCGCAGCAGTGGTGCAGGGCTCCGAGGTCGCGGGCGTCGAGCGTGGTCGTTGTCATGCACTCAGAGTGCTCCCGAAGGCCGAGATGTCCCATAGTCAACCCGGGTGGGCCCCGTGTGGTCATCCGTGGGGATGGCTACCGCGCGATCGGCAGCCGGATGCTGCTGGCGTCCTTGCCGGTGAGCAGCGTGACGACCCCGCCGGTGCCGGCCGCGAGCGTGCCGCCGTCGGAGGCGCTGAAGGTCACGCGCAGCCGATGACCGGGCTTGAGCGTGTAGTCCAGGGGCAGCGAGCCGAAGGAGGTGCGTACGTCCTGACCCGGGACCACCGGCTCCGGTCCGCTCGGGGTGGACAGCCCGCGTGGCTCGATGCTGCCCCGATAGGCCGCCCGGGCCCAGCCGTAGGAGATCGTGAAGGGCCCGTCGGCTTCGCCGTCGAGCACCTTGTCGCTGACCGGCGCGTCGGCGGCGACCCCCGGCGGCAGGTCGTCGAGGCGTACGGCCAGGGTGGTGTCCGGACCCTGCAGGCGGTAGGCCAGGTCGAACACGACCTGCCCCGACAGTCGCGTCGCCTTCTTCACAGGCGCCGCGGTGAAGGCCTGGCTGGCCGGCGCGGTGGAGTTGCCGTCGCGCCAGGCGACGCTGCCCGCGGGGGCTGCGCCGGCTGCCGCGGTGCCGTCCGCGCGCAGGCCCAGCACCTGGTCGGTGCTGGTGACCGGCCAGCTGCGACTGCCGGTCCAGCGCCCGTCGCCGCCCTGCACCTCGACCGTCGGCGTCTCCAGAGCGCCGGCCGGCAGACCCTTGAGGAACTGCGCCCACCAGCGGTGCGTGGCCGTGCGGTAGGCGCCCTGGAAGGCGTACGGCAGGATCTTGCCGCCCGTTGTCGCCTGCTCAGCCGACGGCTCGTCGGGGTCGACGTGGTCGCCGTCGAGCAGCCACAGCTTCTTGGGCGCCTTGGCCGGCAGCGCCGCCCACATCTGCCCGACGTTGTTGGTCTTGACGTTGAAGTCATAGAGACCGTGGATGAGGAAGAAGGCGGTACGGGTGGTCGCGGCGTCCTTGGCGAAGTCGCGCTCGGACCAGAAGGCGCTGTCGGCGTCCTGGTAGGTCGGGGCGTAGCCGCCGTCGGTCGCCGCGCCGAGCGTGGCGATGCAGGCCTTGCGCTGGGCGGCCGCGAACGCGCCGCTCGTACCGCCCTGGTTCGGGTTGTCGACCCCGGCCAGCGCGGCGGTGAACAGCGCAGGGGTGGCGGCGTGCGCACTGGACGCGACGCCGTTGAGGAAGTGGTAGTCGTACCAGCGGTCGATCGCCCGGATCGGGATGACCGCACCGACGGCGTCCTTGTGCTTGCCGGAGATCGGCTGCTCGACCGCGACGCCGTTGGCGATGGTGCCGTCGTAGGACCCGCCGGTCAGCCCGACCCTGCCGTTGCTCCACGGCTGCTCGACCAGCGCGTCGACCACGTCGACGGCGTCGAAGACCTCGTCACGGTCGCCGTACACCTGGCAGCCGGAGGTGTTGCGGGTCCCCCGCAGGTCCATCAGCGCCACGGCGTAGCCGCGCGGCACGAAGTAGTCGTCGTAGAACTCCGGGAACGGGCTGGTCGTGGTGCAGCCGCCGATGACGGGCGCGCCCGGCTCGAACGGACTGCCGGCGCCGGGCGCCTTGCAGTCGCCCTCCCACCCGCGCCCGAGGGTGTTGAAGTACGGCGACGCGTCCATGATGACCGGCACCGTGACGCCGGCGGCGGTCCTGGGCCGGATGACGTCGACCCAGATGGTGTCGATGCCGTTGCGGCTCGGGACCTGCAGGCTCTCCACGACCGCGTCCTTGAGCGCGTAGCGCACCGGGTCCAGGCGGTTCATGTCCGGCAGCGGCCGGCGGCTGGCGGTGCCCGGTTTGGCGGAGACCGCCTTCGCCGGCCCGGTCGTGGTGCCGTTGGAGGTCCGGGCGGCGGGGTGGTCGCCGTCGTGGGCCAGCGAGGTGCCGGCCAACGGCAGCAGCAGTCCGGCGGCGGCGAGCAGGGCGAGACGGGAGCGCATGACGGGTCCTTTCGACACCCACGCCTTAAGCCCTGCCCCCCACCCGGGGGGTGTCGTCGTCGTCGAGCCAGCGGATCCTCGGGTCGCGACGGAACCAGCCGCGCTGGCGGCGGGCGAAGCGCCGGGTCGCGGTCACCGTCAGCTCTCGGGCCTGGTCCATCGACCACCGGCCGTCCAACGCGCCCAGCACCTGCGCGTAGCCCAGCGCCCGTGAGGCCGTCACACCCTCGCGCAGCCCCTCGAGGCCCGTGACCTCCTGCACCAGGCCCTGCTCCCACATCCGGTCCACCCGCGCGGCGATGCGGTCGGCGAGGTCGGTCCGGTCCACCCCCAGGTAGGTCACGTCGTAGAAGCCGTCGTAGCTCTCCATCTCCCCCGGCATCGCGCCGGTGAGCGTCACGACCTCCAGGGCGCGTACGGCGCGGCGGCCGTTGGTCGGCTCCATCCGGGCGGCCGCCTCCGGTGACAGCGCCGCCAGCCGGGCGTGCAGGGCGAGCGCCCCGTCGCGCTCGAGATCGGCCTCCAGCTGCGCCCGCAGCTCGGGGTCGGTGCCGGGGAACTCCATCCGGTCCAGGGCCGCCCGCAGGTAGAGCCCGGACCCGCCGACCAGCACCGGCGTACGCCCGGCGGCCAGCAGCGCGTCGATCACCGCGCGGCACTCGGCCTGGTAGTCCGCGGCGGTGGCCGTACGCGTGACCGGCCAGACCGACAGCAGGTGGTGCGGCACCCCGCGCTGCTCGGCCGCGGTGAGCTTGGCGGTGCCGATGTCCATGCCGCGGTAGAGCTGCATGGAGTCGGCGTTGACGACCTCCCCGCCGAGCGCATGGGCCAGCTCGACCGCGAGGTCGGACTTGCCGGCGGCGGTCGGGCCGACGACCGCGAGCACGCGGCTCAGTGGGCGCCCGTCTCGACCTGCACCGCGCTCGCCGACCCGGTCGTACGCCGTTGACGACCCTCCACGTAGGAGGCCAGCAGCGACAGCGAGCCGTTGATGACGATGTAGATCAGCGCGATCACGAGGTACATCTGGATCGGGTTG
>JBBPYI010000294.1:0-4052 GCA_038200075.1 Mycobacteriales bacterium | reverse complement strand
GACTCATGCGCCCCCAGCCGGGGCAACAGCTGGCCGATGGCGTCCCCGTCGCGGATCACGACCCGGTCGACGCCGCGTACCTCACGTGCCTTGGCCTGGATCCCCAGGCGACGGGCCACCCCGACCAGAGCCAGCGCCGCCTCCGGACCGGGGCAGGTCACCTCCATGGCGCACGAGCGACCGGGCTCGGTCAATGAGCCGTGGGCCAGGAATGCACCACGCCACGCGGCCACGGCGTCGCAGGTGCCGCCGCTGACGACCTGCGGCGGGAGTCCGCGCACGGGCCGGCCGTGGCCGTCGACCAGGCCGGACTGCCGGGCCAGGCCCTCGCCGTCCTTGGACACGCGTACGACGTAACGGTTGCCCTTGCGCAACCCGCCGGCCGCCACGACGTGCACGTCGCTGGCATGGCCGTAGACCTCAGCGAGCTCCTTGCGCAGCCGCCGGGCGGTCGAGCCGGTGTCGAGCTCGGCCTCCACCACGATCCGGCTGCCTACACCGCCCGGCCCGCCGTGACCGACACCGCCGTGACCGACCAGGTGCAGGCCCCCCGCGAAGCGCAGCAGCGCCGAGATCTCCGCCTTGCGGCAGCACGGTCGGGTCACGACGAGCCGGGAGAGCTCGTCCTTGACCGCTGCCGTCATCGCCATGTCTGTGCCTCCGTGGTGCCGCGTGGATCGAGGGGGTGGGTGAACACGTGTGAGTACGCCTGCGCGAGGCGGTCCGGGTCGTGCCGGGGGGTGCCGTCGCCCCGGGACACGGGGGCCAGGGCCAACCGGGCTCCAGCGGCGTCCACGGCGGCCATCAGACCACGGCCGTCACCGACGGCGTCACGGTCGGCGAGGACCACGTCGAGCTGCAGGTCGGGGGCGTGCGTCCGCAGCACGTCCAGGTGGGCCTCGGGTGAGAAACCCGCCGTCTCCCCTGCCTGCTCGGCGAGGTTCAGGCAGACCAGGACCTGAGCGGTGGTGGAGACCAGCGCCCGGCGCAGGTCGGGCACCAGCAGGTGCGGCAGGACGCTGGTGAACCAGGAGCCGGGACCGAGCACGACCCAGTCGGCGTCCAGCACGGCCGCCACCGACTCCTCGCAGGCCTGCGGGTCGGCTGGACGCAGGCGTACGCCGCTGACCGGACCGGCAGCAGTGGCCACGGCGACCTGGCCGACCACCGGCTCGGCGACCCCCTGCACGTCGGCGACGATCTCCAGCGGCGAGCAGCTCATCGGCAGGACCCGGCCGACCGCGCCGAGCAGGCGGGCCGCGAGGTCCAGCGCCTGGACCGGGTCGCCGCCGGACTCGGTCAGTCCGGTGAGCAGCAGGTTGCCGACGGCGTGGCCGGCCAGCGGTCCGTCGCCGCCGAAGCGGTGCTGCAGCAGCCGCACCCAGGTATGGCCCCACTCGTTGTCACCGGCCAGCGCCGCCAGCGCCATCCGCAGGTCGCCGGGCGGCAGGATGCCGAGCTCCTGGCGCAGGCGACCGCTGGAGCCGCCGTCATCGGCCACGGTCACGACCGCTGTCAGATGGGGGGTGACCTGGCGCAGCGCCTGCAGCGACGCCGACAGCCCGTGGCCGCCGCCCAGCGCGACGACACGGGGGCCCGTCATGCGGGGGCCCGTCACTCGCGTCCCAGGTCTCGGTGGACCACCTGCACGTCGACGCCGTCGCCGGCGAGCCTGGCCGCGAGCTGCTCGGTCATCGCCACCGACCGGTGCTTGCCGCCGGTGCAGCCGACCGCAAGCAGCGCATAGCGCTTGCCCTCTCTGGCGTAGCCCTCGAACACCAGCCGCAGCAGGCCTTCATAACGGTCCAGGAACTCCCCCGCCCCGTCCTGGGCGAGCACGTACTCCCGAACGGGCGCATCCCGGCCGGTGTGCGGCCGCAGCTCGGGCACCCAGTGCGGGTTGGGCAGGAAGCGCACGTCGGCGACCAGGTCGGCGTCGACCGGCAGGCCGTACTTGAAGCCGAACGACAGCACCGTCAGCTGCAGTCCCTGGCCCGCGCCGGCCTCGGCGAACGCCGCCGTGACCTTGCCGCGCAGCTCGTGGACGTTGAGCACGCTGGTGTCCAGCACGAGATCGGCGCTGCCGCGCAGGTCGCGCAGCAGCGCGCTCTCGCGGGCGATGCCGTCGACCAGCCGGCCGTCGTCCTGCAGCGGATGCGGCCGCCGGACGCTCTCGAAGCGACGGACCAGCGCCTCCACCGAGGCCTCCAGGAACAGCACACGCGGGCGTACGCCCAGCTTGCCGATCTCCTCCAGTGCCGTCCGCAGGTCGGAGGAGAAAGCCCGGGAGCGGACGTCGACGACGACTGCGATCTTGCCGACCGCGCCCTGCGAGCGGGAGCCGAGGTCGACCATCGTCGGCAGCAGCGCCGGCGGCAGGTTGTCCACGACGAACCAGCCCAGGTCCTCCAGGCACTTGGCGGCGGTCGAGCGGCCGGCGCCCGAGAGCCCCGTGACGACGACCAGCTGCAGACCGGGGGCGCTCATGCCAGGACCTCTCCGGTAGCGGGATCGAAGGCGGGCGTGGCGTCTGCGTGGGCCAGGTCAGCGGGGGCAGCGACGGCGGCCAGGACGGCGTCGGCCGTACGCCGTCCGATGCCCGGCACCTCCAGCACCTCCTCGACGGTCGCGGCGCGCAGCCGCTTGAGCGAGCCGAAGTGCCGCAGCAGGGCCTTGCGACGGGTGTCACCGAGCCCGGCGATGCCGTCCAGCGCGCTCGCGGTCATCGACGCGGACCGCTTCTGGCGGTGGTAGGCGATGGCGAAACGGTGCGCCTCGTCGCGTACGCGCTGCAGCAGGTAGAGCCCCTCGCTGGTGCGCGGCAGGATGACCGGGTCGTCCTGCCCGGGCAGCCAGACCTCCTCGAGCCGCTTGGCCAGGCCGACGAGCGCGACGTCGTCGATGCCGAGCTCGTCCAGGGCGGCCTGGGCGGCGGCGACCTGGGGTTGGCCGCCGTCCACCACGACCAGCTGGGGGGCGTACGCGAACCGCCGGGGACGGCCCGTCTCGGGGTCCAGGCCCGGCTCGACCGCACGCTGCTCGACGTGCCGGGCGAAGCGGCGGCGGATGACCTCGCGCATCGAGGCGGTGTCGTCGATGCCGTCATCGCCGCGCACGGCGAAGCGGCGGTACTCGCTCTTGCGGGCCAGCCCGTCCTCGAACACCACCATCGAGGCCACGACGTTGGTGCCCTGCACGTGGCTGACGTCGAAGCACTCGATCCGCAGCGGCGCCTGCTGCAGGTCCAGCGCCTCCTGCAGCTCGGCCAGCGCCAGCGAGCGGGCCGTCAGGTCGCTGGCCCGCTTGGTCTTGTGCAGCGCGAAGGCCTGCTTGGCGTTCTTCTCGACCGTCTCCATCAGCGCCCTCTTGTCACCGCGCTGCGGGACGCGGATCTGCACGTTCGTGCCACGCAGGTCGCACAGCCACGACTGCAGGACGTCGGCGTCCGGTGGCATCGCCTGCACCAGCACCTCGCGTGGCACGTCGTCGGACTGCCGGCCCCGGGAGACCGTCACACCGGCGCCGGGGACCATCCGACGGTCGACGGCTTGCGTCTGCTCGACGTCCGGGTCGTCGCCGTACGCCTGCGCCAGGAACTGGCCGACCAGCTCGCCGGTGCTGAGCTCCTCGACCTTGTCGACGACGTAGCCCCGCTGACCGCGTACGCGCCCGCCGCGCACGTGGAAGATCTGCACGGCGGCCTCGAGCTGGTCCTGGGCGAAGGCCACGACATCGGCGTCGGTGCCGTCGGCCAGCACCACGGCCTGCTTCTCGGTCGCGCGGGTCAGGGCGCCGATGTCGTCGCGCAGCCGAGCCGCCTTCTCGTAGTCCTGGTCGGCAGCGGCCTGGCCCATCTCGCGCTCAAGCCGCTTGACGAACCGACCGCTGTTGCCGGCCATGAAGTCGCAGAAGTCGTCGACGATCTCACGGTGGGCGGCCTGGTCGACCTTGCCGACGCAGGGCGCCGAGCACTTGTCGATGTAGCCCAGCAGGCACGGCCGGCCAACCTGGCCGGCGCGGACGAACACGCCCTTGGAGCAGGTCCGGGCGGG
>JBBPYI010000293.1:0-5856 GCA_038200075.1 Mycobacteriales bacterium | reverse complement strand
GGGATCGTCGGCGCGCGGATCTACCACGTCATCACCAGCCCGGCCGTCTACCTCGACGACCCGATCGCCGCGCTCTACATCTGGAAGGGCGGGCTCGGGATCCCCGGCGGGATCGCCGGCGGCTTCCTCGCGGCCTACATCATCCTGCGACGACGCGGACTGTCCAAGAGCGCGTTCGCCGACGCCGTCGCACCCGGGATCGCGGTGGCGCAGGCGATCGGTCGGATGGGCAACTACTTCACCCCGGCGGGGTTCGGCCGGCCGACGACCCTGCCGTGGGGGTTGCGGATCGACCCGGACAACCGCGACGCGGTCGCCGGCGCGATGGCCTACCACCCGACCTTCCTCTACGAGCTGCTCTGGAACCTCGGGGTCGCGCTGCTCGTGGTCGTGGCCGACCGGCGCTATCGCCTCGGCGGGGGTCGGGTCTTCGCGCTGTATCTCGCCGGCTACGCGGTCGGCCGCATCTGGATCGAGGCGCTGCGCATCGACGACGCCACCATGTTCTTCGGGCTGCGCCTGAACGACTACGTCATGGGCGTGGTGCTGCTGGGTGCACTGGTGTTCCTGCGGGTACGCCGCGGAGTCGGACGCGAGATCGTTGTCGAGCCTGCGGCCGCTGAGCCGTCCACCACCCTGGAGCGCCCATCATGACCACGCAGGATGCCGCCCGATCCCCCCGCGCAATCCCGGAGGAGCACCACCGCGACGTGACCGGCGGGCCGCTGCGCCCGGCCGTGTTCGGGGTGATGGACGGCTTGGTCAGCAACGCCGCCCTGATCGCCGGCGTGGCCGGTGGCGGCGCCGCCCCGCGCACGGTGGCCCTGGCCGGGCTGGCCGGTCTGGTCGCCGGCGCCTTCTCGATGGCGACAGGCGAGTACGTCTCGGTCGCCAGCCAGACCGAGCTCACGCGGGCCGAGATCGAGGTGGAGAAGGCTGAGCTCGCGCGGGTCCCCGCCGAGGAGCAGGCCGAGCTGGCCGCGATCTACGTCAAGCGCGGCGTCGACCCGGTCACCGCGGCCGAGGTGGCCCGGCAGCTGTCGGTCGACCCCGAGCAGGCCTGGCGGGTCCATGCCCGCGAGGAGCTGGGCGTGGACCCCGACGACCTGCCGTCGCCCTGGACGGCGGCGGGGTCGTCGTTCGCCGCCTTCACCGTCGGAGCCCTGGTGCCTCTGGCGCCGTACGCCCTCGGGGTCACGACCCTGCTGATCCCTGTGCTGCTGGCCCTGCTGGCGCTGTTCGCCGCGGGCGCGCTGGTCAGCCGCTTCACCAACCGCAGCGCGCTCTACAGCGGGAGCCGGCAGCTGCTGCTCGGTGGCGCCGCTGCGGGCGTGACCTACGTGATCGGGAGCGCGGTCGGAGCCGGGGTCTGACTCAGCTCGCCAGCGAGGCAGCCAGCTCCGGGGCCGCGGCGAGCAGCCGCACCTCGACGGTGACCCAGCCGCCGTCGCTGCGCACGTCCACCGAGCCGCCGTGGACCTCCACCAGGCGGCGCACGACGTAGAGGCCCACGCCGAGGCCCTCCTGGCCGCGGGTGGCGCCGGAGTCGGCCTGGGTGAAGGGCTCGAAGAGCTTGCCGGCGCTGGTGAGGTCGATCACCCGGCCCTCGTTGCTGACGGTCAGCCAGACGCCGGCGTCGTCCCGTCCGCCTGCGACCAGCGGCACCGCGCCCGGAGCGCCGTGCTGCAGGGCGTTGTCGATCAGGTTGGCCAAGACCTGGTGCAGCGCAGGCCGGTCGATGCGAGCGACCGTCCCGGGAGCGACCACCACCGAGACCCCTGTCGTACGGCCTACTGCCGCCAGCATCGCCACCTCCGCGGCGACGGCGTCGACCTCGGCCGTGGCGTCGACGTCGACGCTGGTCGCCTCCGCCGCGGTCAGCATGTTCTCCAGCAGGCGCGACAGCTTCTCCTGCTGGTGCAGGACGGCCTGCAGGAGCTTGTCGCGGCTGTCCTTGTCGAGCCGGTCGCCTCGTTTGAGCAGGGTGAGGGCGGCGCCCCGGATGCCGGTGAGCGGAGTGCGGAACTCGTGCGAGACGGTGCCGATCAGGTCGGCCCTGATCCGGTCAGCCTCCGCCAGCCTGTTCTGCACGTCGAAACGGTCGGCTCGCAGAGCAGCCCTGGCCTGCTCCTCGGCCAGACGGGTGAAGCGGTTCGCGCGCCAGAACAGCACCAGCGCGAGAGCCTCTACCGCAACGAACCCGCTGTGGAGCAGGGCCATGGACCAGACCTCGCCCGGATGGCCGTCGCGCGGTGAGGGCGTCAGCGGGGCGATGAGGCCGTGGTGCGTGAGCACGGCGCCGATCAGGAGGGCGTAGACCGCCCAGTCCTGGTAGAGCGCGAGCACGACGGCCACCAGGAAGATGTGCGCCTCGGCGCTGCTGCCGTACAGCGCATCCAGGGTGGCGCTGCACGAGAGCAGTCCGAGGCTCGCCACCAGCGCGCTTGCGCGCCGGTGGGGGACGACGGAGGACACCGCGAGCAACCCCGCGGTGCTGGCCAGCACCGCGGCAACCACCACGGGTCCGCGCCCGGCGAGCAGCGTGAGCACGAGCAGCACCGGCACATGGGCAGCCAGGACGAGGCGTACGGCGCGGTGCCGACGGGCGAAGTCGTCATCCCGCAGCTCGGCGCCGCGGGGGAACCACGTCCCAGCCCGTGTCAGCCAGGGCAGGCGGGTGGTCGGCAGTGATGTCACCCCCACAGGGTGCACGCCGATGGCGCAGAGCACCATGACCCGAACGGGTCATCGTGGGACAGTCCGGACGGCTGGCGGCACGTTGGAAACCGGGGTCTCGTGTAACCTCACCGATATCTGCAGCAGGGCCAAGGACGTCCCGGGTGAGCAGCGCACCACTCCTCGACAACCCGGCGAGAGGCCCCTCATGACGTCCCGCACCCCTGCCAAGCAGGGTCTGTACGACCCGTCCTTCGAGCACGACGCCTGCGGGGTCGCCTTCGTCGTCGACATCGCCGGCCGGGTCACGCACGCCACCCTCGAGCAGGGCCTGACCGCGCTGGTCAACATGGAGCACCGCGGCGCCTCCGGCAGCGAGCCCGCCACCGGTGACGGCGCCGGCGTCCTGACGCAGATTCCCGACGCCTTCCTTCGTCCGGTCCTGGCCGAGCAGGGCGTCACCCTGCCTGAGCCCGGCGCGTACGCCGTCGGCAACGCCTTCCTGTCCCAGGACCCGGCGCAGGCCGCCGCCGCCCGCAGCTCCCTGGCGGGCATCGCCGCCGACGAGGGCCTGGCGGTCCTGGCCTGGCGCGAGCTCCCGGTCGACCCCGACGGCGCCGGCATCGGCGACACGGCACGGTCGGCCATGCCGCAGTTCGCCCAGCTCATCCTCGTCGCGGGGGAGCAGGCGCTGAGCTCGTTCGCCCTGGAGCGTCGCGCGTACGTCGTGCGCAAGCGGGCCGAGCACGAGAGCGGCACCTACTTCGCGTCGCTGTCGTGCCGCACGGTGGTCTACAAGGGGATGCTCACCACCGGGCAGCTGCAGCCGTTCTTCCCCGACCTGTCCGACGAGCGCTTCGCCACCGCGATCGCGCTGGTGCACAGCCGCTTCTCGACCAACACCTTCCCGAGCTGGCCGCTGGCCCACCCCTACCGCTACATCGCGCACAACGGCGAGATCAACACGGTGCGCGGCAACCGCAACTGGATGCGCGCCCGCGAGGCGCTGCTGCGTGGTCCGGACGAGCTGCCCGACGACCTGTCGCGGCTGTTCCCGATCTGCACCCCGGGGGCAAGCGACAGCGCAAGCTTCGACGAGGTGCTCGAGCTGCTGCACATGGGTGGCCGGTCGCTGCCGCACGCCGTGCTGATGATGGTGCCGGAGGCGTGGGAGAACGCCGTCGACATGGACCCGGCCAAGCGGGCCTTCTATGAGTTCCACGCCTCGCTCATGGAGCCGTGGGACGGCCCGGCCTGCGTGACCTTCACCGACGGCACCCAGATCGGAGCGGTCCTGGACCGCAACGGCCTGCGTCCCAGCCGCTGGTGGCAGACCGCCGACGGACGGGTCATCCTGTCCAGCGAGGTCGGAGTCCTGGATGTGCCGGCCGACCAGATCGTGCGCAAGGGACGCCTGCAGCCGGGCAAGATGTTCCTCGTCGACACCGCCGAGGGCCGCATCGTCGAGGACGACGAGATCAAGAGCGCGCTGGCGGCCGAGCACCCGTACGCCGACTGGTTGCACAGCGGACTGCTGCGTCTGACGGACCTGCCCGAGCGGGCCCATGTCGTCTACTCCCACGAGTCGGTACTGCGTCGCCAGCTGGTCTTCGGCTACACCGAGGAGGAGCTGCGCATCCTGCTCACGCCGATGGCAGGCAAGGGCATCGAGGCGATCGGCTCGATGGGCACCGACACCCCCGTGGCGGTGCTGTCGGAGCGACCGCGGCTGCTGTTCGACTACTTCAGCCAGCTGTTCGCCCAGGTCACCAACCCGCCGCTGGACGCCATCCGCGAGGAGCTCGTCACGTCGCTATCCGGCTCGATCGGACCGGAGCAGAACCTGCTCGCGCCGACCGCCGCGTCCTGCCGTCAGATCGTGCTGCCGTTCCCGGTCATCGACAACGACGCCCTCGCCAAGATCGTCTACGTCAACGAGGACGGCGACCTGCCCGGCTTCTCGACCGTCACGGTGCACGGCCTCTACCCCGTCAACGGCGGGGGAGAGGCGCTGCGCGACGCCCTGGACCGGGTCCGCCGCGAGGTGTCGACCGCCATCGCCGCAGGCGCGCGCATCATCGTGCTGTCCGACCGGGACTCCACCGAGCACATGGCGCCGATCCCGTCGCTGCTGCTGACCAGCGCCGTGCACCACCACCTCATCCGTGAGAAATCCCGTACCCGGGTCGGCCTGGTGGTCGAGACCGGTGACGCCCGCGAGGTCCACCACATCGCGCTGCTGATCGGCTACGGCGCCGCGGCGGTCAACCCCTACCTGGCCTTCGAGACCATCGAGGACATGATCGCCGCCGGCACGTTGACCGGGGTCGAGCCGGCCGAGGCGGTCCAGAAGTACGTCAAGGCCGCCGGCAAGGGCGTGCTGAAGGTGATGAGCAAGATGGGCATCTCCACGATCGCCTCCTACACCGGCGCGCAGGTCTTCGAGGCCCTGGGCCTGGGCCAGGAGCTCGTCGACGAGTACTTCACCGGCACCACCAGCCGCCTGGGTGGAATCGGGCTGGACGTCATCGCCGCCGAGGTGCAGGCCCGTCACCGCAAGGCCTACCCGGAGAACGCCACCGAGCGGGCCCACCGTCGCCTGGAGATCGGCGGGGAGTACCAGTGGCGCCGCGAGGGCGAGGTGCACCTGTTCAACCCGCAGACCGTCTTTGCGCTGCAGCACTCCACCCGCTCGCAGCAGTACGACGTCTTCAAGACCTACACCGCGGAGGTCGACCGGCTCTCCGCGCAGGCCGGCACCCTGCGCGGGCTGTTCACCCTGAAGACGGGCGTACGCCCCGCTGTCCCGATCGACGAGGTCGAGCCGGTCAGCTCCATCGTCACGCGCTTCAACACCGGTGCGATGTCGCTGGGCTCGATCAGCCCCGAGGCGCACCAGACGCTGGCGATCGCGATGAACCGCCTCGGCGGGCGCAGCAACACCGGGGAGGGCGGTGAGGACCCCGAGCGCCTCTACGACCCCGAGCGGCGCAGCGCCATCAAGCAGGTCGCGTCCGGCCGCTTCGGCGTGACCAGCGAGTACCTCGTCAACGCCGACGACATCCAGATCAAGATGGCTCAGGGCGCCAAGCCGGGTGAGGGCGGCCAGCTGCCCGGACCCAAGGTCGACCCCTACATCGCGCGAACCCGGCACTCGACGCCGGGCGTCGGTCTGATCAG
>JBBPYI010000292.1:0-3799 GCA_038200075.1 Mycobacteriales bacterium | reverse complement strand
TTCTGATTCAGGCGCGGCCACCTGACCCGCCGGCGAACCCGGTGCCAGGGGCTGGCTGGGATGATCATCGGGACCGGCGGGACGAGGCGGCCGGATGAGTCCGATGCATAGGCATGCAGCATCATGTATGCTTGCCGCTCATGGGGATGAGAGCCGCGGTCGCGGGTGCGAGCGGCTACGCCGGGGGAGAGTTGCTGCGTCTGCTGCTGGCCCACCCCGAGCTCAGCGTGGGCCCGGTTGCCGCCGGGACCGCCGCGGGCAAGCCGGTCACCGACCTGCACCCCCACCTGCCTCAGCTGCAGGACCTGAGCTTCGCCGAGACCACCGCCGCCGTGCTGACCGAGGCCGACGTCGTCTTCCTGGCCCTGCCGCACGGCCAGTCGGCGGCCTTGGCCGCGCAGCTCCCGGACGGCCTGCCGGTCGTCGACCTCGGCGCCGACCACCGGCTGGCCAGCGCCGCCGACTGGGAGCGTTTCTACGACACGCCCTATGCGGGCGAGTGGCCGTACGGCCTGCCGGAGCTGTTCCGCGACCAGCTCGTCGGCGCGCGGCGCATCGCCGGTCCCGGCTGCAACGCCACCGCCATGACGCTCGCGCTCGGACCCCTGCTGGCGGCCGGGCTGGTCGAGCCGGGCGACCTGGTGACCACGACCGCCAGCGGCACCAGCGGCGCCGGTCGGGGGCTCGCAGCCAGCCTGCTGGCCAGCGAGGTGATGGGCGACATGAGCGCCTACAAGGTCGCCTCCCACCGGCACACCCCCGAGGTGCGGCAGTCGCTGTCCCGGCTGGCAGGCGCCGAGGTCACGCTGTCCTACACCCCGACCCTGGCGCCGATGCCCCGCGGCATCCTGGCGACCTGCACCGCCCGGACCGCCGCCACCGAGACCGAGCTGCGGCAGGCCCTGCGGGAGCAGTACGTCGACGAGCCGTTCGTGCACGTCCTGCCGCCCGGCCGCTGGCCGCACACGGCGGCGACCGTCGGCAGCAACGCCTGTCAGCTGCAGCTCGCGCTCGACGCCGATGCGGGCCGGGTCGTGGTGGTCGCCGCGCTCGACAACCTCGGCAAGGGCGCCGCGGGCCAGGCGCTGCAGTGCGCGAACCTCGCGCTGGGCCTGCCCGAGACCGCGGGCCTGACCGCGAGCGGGGTAGCGCCATGATCAGGGAAGCGCCATGAGTGTGACTGCGCCATGAGTGTGACTGCGCCATGAGTGTCACTGCTCCGCAAGGCTTTCGGGCTGCCGGTGTGACCGCGGGCCTGAAGGCCAGCGGCACCCCCGATGTCGCGCTGGTCGTCAACGACGGCCCGTTGCGGTCAGCGGCGGCCGTGTTCACGTCCAACCGCTTCAAGGCCAACCCGGTGCTGTGGAGCGAGCAGGTCCTGACCGACGGGCGCGTACGCGCGGTCCTGCTCAACTCCGGCGGTGCCAACTGCGGCACCGGACCGGCCGGCTTCGCGGTCACCCATACCACGGCCGAACGCGTCGCGGAGCTGCTGGACGACGGGGCTGTCGACGTCGCCGTCTGCTCGACCGGCCTGATCGGTCCGCTGTTCAGCGGCGAGCGGCTGCTGGCCGGTGTCGACGCCGCAGCTGCGGCCCTGTCGACTGCAGGCGGACCCGATGCGGCCACCGCCATCATGACGACCGACACCGTCAGCAAGCAGGCCGTCCACGCCGCTGGCGGCTGGTCGGTCGGCGGCATGGCCAAGGGCGCCGGCATGCTCGCCCCGGCCCTGGCGACGATGCTGGTCGTCGTCACGACCGACGCCGACGTGAGCGCCGCCGACTGCGACCGGGCGCTGCGGGCCGCGACCCGCACGACCTTCGACCGGCTGGACTCCGACGGCTGCCAGTCCACCAACGACACCGTGCTGCTCATGGCGTCCGGCGCCAGCGGTGTGCAGCCCGAGCCGGCGGCGTTCGACGAGGCCGTACGCGCGGTCTGCGCCGACCTGGCCGGGCAGCTGCTCACCGACGCCGAGGGCTCGGCCCACGACATCACCCTGGAGGTCGTCGGCGCGGCGACGGAGGACGACGCCGTCGAGGTCGGCCGCTCCGTCGCGCGCAGCAACCTGTTCAAGTGCGCGATCTTCGGCGAGGACCCGAACTGGGGCCGGGTGCTCGCGGCGATCGGGACGACGACGGCGCCCTTCGACCCGTACGCCGTGGATGTCGTCTTCAACGGGGTCCAGGTCTGCGAGGCCGGGCAGGCGCACGCCGATCCGGCCGAGGTCAGCTTCGACGGTCGGCAGGTGCATGTCCTGATCGACCTGCACGCCGGCGAGGCCACCGCGACGATCCGCACCAACGACCTGACGACGGCGTACGTCCACGAGAACAGCGCTTACTCAACATGAGGGCGTACTCCACATGAGGGCGGCACTCGACAAGGCCGCGACGCTGGTCGAGGCGCTGCCCTGGCTCAAGCAGTTCCACGGCCGCACGGTGGTGGTCAAGTACGGCGGCAACGCCATGACCACCCCCGCGCTGCAGGAGGCGTTCGCCGAGGACGTGGTGTTCCTGCGGTACGCCGGGGTACGCGTCGTGGTCGTCCATGGCGGCGGTCCTCAGATCACCGACCACCTCGACAGGCTCGGGCTGGTCAGCGAGTTCCGCGGTGGCCTGCGGGTCACGACAGCCGAGGCGATGCAGGTCGTACGCATGGTGCTTGTCGGTCAGGTCAATCCGAGCGTCGTCGGGCTCATCAACAGCCACGGTCCGTTCGCGGTCGGGCTGTCGGGCGAGGACGCCCACCTGTTCACCGCTGAGCGGCGGCACGCTGTCGTCGACGGCGACGCGGTCGACGTCGGCCTGGTCGGGGACGTCGTCGCGGTGCAGCCGCAGATCGTGCGGGCGCTGCTGGAGGAGGGCAAGGTGCCGGTCGTCGCGACCGTCGCGCCGGGCCTGGACGGCGAGATCTACAACGTCAACGCCGACACCGCAGCGGCCGCGCTGGCCGTCGCGCTGGGCGCCGAGAAGCTCGTCGTGCTCACCGACGTCGACGGGCTGTACGCCGACTGGCCTGCCTCGGACGAGGTCATCAGCGAGATCGACGCCGACGCACTGGCCAAGCTGCTGCCGGAGCTGTCCAGCGGCATGGTGCCGAAGATGGAGGCGTGTCTGCGGGCGGTGCAGGGCGGGGTCCCGCGCGCCCACGTTTTGGACGGCCGGCTGCCGCACAGCCTGCTGCTCGAGCTGTTCACCGACGAGGGTGTGGGGACCATGGTCGTTCCAAGCATGGTGATCCCGTCATGAGCAGCCCCGCCATGACGAGCGAGGACTGGCTGGCCCGCTGGGACGACGCGCTGATGGGCAACTACGGCACCCCTGCCGTCGTGCTGGCCCGGGGCAGCGGCGCGACCGTCTGGGACGTCGACGGCAAGGCCTACGTCGACCTGCTCGGCGGTATCGCGGTCAACCTGCTCGGTCACGCCCACCCGGCGGTCGTCGAGGCCGTCAGCCAGCAGGTCGCGACGCTGGGCCACACCAGCAACCTGGCTGCGCACGCGCCCGGGATCGAGTTGGCCGAGCGGCTCAGGGACCTCGTCGGTGCCGGTCCGGACAGCCGGGTGCTGTTCACCAACTCCGGCGCCGAGGCCAACGAGGCCGCACTCAAGCTCTCCCGTCGGCTGCGGCCCGGTGGCGGTTGGGTGGCCGCCGAGGGCTCCTTCCACGGCCGCACCCTCGGCGCCCTCGCCGTCACCGGACAGCCGGCCAAGCGCGCGCCCTTCGAGCCGCTGCCGGGACCCGTGCGATTCGTGCCCTACGGCGATGCCGACGCGCTCACCGCCGCCGTCGAC
>JBBPYI010000291.1:0-3138 GCA_038200075.1 Mycobacteriales bacterium | reverse complement strand
GTCCGGGCCTACTTCGACGAGCACGACGAGCTGGGTACGGCCGGCGACGCCCGTGGCCCGGCGCTGTTCCAGGTGACGGTCGAACCCGACCGCTGGGTCGTACGCCAGACGCTGGCCGACCCGCGCGGCGACCACGACTGGGTGCTGGACGCCACCGTCGACCTGGCGGCCTCGGACGAGGCCGGCACGGCCGTGGTGCGGGTGGAGCGCGTCGGCATGCTCTGAGGCGCGACCTGCGACCGCCGACATCGGACGATCCACAGCACCCCCACGCAGGGGATTCTGTCGATGCTGCGAGACTGTCGGGCAGACTGGGACGACCGACGGGCCGCCTGAGCGTCCTGTGTGTGGGGGCACCATCAGCAGACGGGACGCAGTGGACGACGACCTGGCCGGCGCAGGCCCGACGAGCGCTGACCTCGAGCTGGCCGAGCTGGCGGCGCCGAGCGTCGCTGACCGGGTGCTGCACTCCGACCCGCACGACTTCGCCGGGCTCTACATCCGGCACCGCTCGTCGTTCACGCTGCACGCCCGGCGCTACCTGCGCGACCAGCGCGACGCCGACGAGGTCGTGCAGGAGGCCTTCCTGCGGCTGTTCCTCGCGCTGCCCGAGCTCGAGACCGAGCTGCAGGCGCTGGCCTACTGCCGTCGCACGATCACCAACCTGTGCATCGACCGCTTCCGGGCCCAGGCCCGCCGGCCCTACCTGGTCGACCTCGACAGCGTCCCGCTGGACGTCCTGGCCGACGACGACCCTGGTGATCCGGTCGTCCGCGCGGAGGATGCTGCGCTCGTCCGCGCCGCCATGTCGCTGCTGTCGCCGCTGCACCGCGCCGCGCTGGTCAAGCGCGAGATCGAGGAGAAGCCGCTCCCGGTCATCGCCGCCGAGCTCGACATCCCCGAGGAGAGCGTCAAGCACGTGCTTTTCCGGGCCCGCCGGGCGCTGCGCCGCATCCTGGCCGAGAGCTCGCTGGCTCCCGGTGGCGACGGCCAGCTGAGCGAGGCGCTGGCCAAGGCCATGTCCAAGGGCGGTCTGGCGGTCATGGCCGGCCTGCTGGTGCTGGTGGGGCTGGGGTCTGGTCCGGACCTGCGCACGATCCCGGTCGTCGGCGTCGACCTGCCCGACCTGCCGAGCATCGGGCAGATCGTCTCGAGCATCGGCAACGCGATCGCCGGCAAGCCGGCCGCGCCGACGTCGCCCTCGGGTGGTGGCGGCGCTCCGGTGCTGCCGGAGGAGCCGCCGGCCGGCGGGTCGCAACCGCTCGTCGTCACGGCTTCCCCCTCGACTTCCCCTTCCGCCTCGCCGTCGTCCAGCTCGTCGGCGTTGGCGCCGACGTCTGCCACCTCCACCGTCGTCCTCGTGCCGTCTCCGGCGCCCAAGCCGAGCCTCGCGCCACCGAGCCCGGAGCCCAGCGCCCAGCCGACGGCCCCTGCCTCGGCGTCCCCGGAGCCCTCGCTCGCGCCCAAGCCGCCGGGGGCGACGCCCAGCGCCGTCCCGTCGCCGAGCGCAGGCTCCTCTGCGCCGTCGCAGAGCCCGTCGACCGCGCCAGGCCCACGCGGGTCGGCCTCGCCCAGCCCGGCACCGACCACCGCGCGTACGGTCAAGCAGGACCCGTCCGCCTGGGGCACACCGGGCCTGGTGTGGGCGCTCGACCCGGACACGCTGGAGCCGGTCCTGGTGCCGATCGGCGAAGAGCCGGGCTACCGCAACACCTACCAGCCCTAACCGGCCGCGCGCTGCTCGCCCTCGGGTTCGTGGGGGCGTACGACCTGCAGCATGGCCCGGCGCTGGCGACTGTTGTCGTAGACCGGAACGGCCGCCAGCAGGCCCATCAAGAAGGTCCCGACGGTGAGAACGAAGGCGACGAGCAGCAGGCCTGAGGTGACGTCCAGGCGGGCCAGCAGCACCGCGAGCCAGCCGAGGGCGATGGTCGCGGCGTACAGCAGGCAGACCGCCACCGGTACCGGGATGCCGACCCAGACCAGCCGGTGGCTGGCGTGGTCTCGCCCGCCCTGCATGGGGCTGCGGCCGTGGACCAGGCGCTGCCAGGTGACCAGGGTGGTGTCGAACACCGGCACGCCGAGCACGAGCAGCGGCACGAACAGCGCGACCACCGACGGGGTGCCGGTCAAGGTGAGCTTGAGACCGAGGACGGCCAGCAGGAAGCCCAGGAACAGCGAGCCGGCGTCGCCCATGTAGATCTTGGCTGGATGGAAGTTGTGGCGCAGGAAGCCGGTCGCGCAGCCGGCGACCCCTGCCGCCAGCGCTGCGACCAGGAACTGCCCGTTCAGGCCGGCGATCAGGCAGAACGACAGACCGGCCAGCGCGGCCACACCGGCGGACAGGCCGTCCATGTTGTCCAGCAGGTTGAAGGCATTGGTGATGCCCACGACCCACAGCACCGTGACGAGCAGGTTCACGACCGGTCCGGCCGTGAGCTCGGCGCCGCTGCCGGTTGCCCAGACGGCTATGCCCGCTGCGATCTCGAGGACCAGTCGGATAACCGGTGACAGCCCCCCGCGCAGGTCGTCGACCAGGCCCATCATCGCGAGCACCAGACCGATCCCGAGCAGGATCGCCAGCTCCCGGATCACGGTCGGGCCCCGGTCGAGCGCTGCCGCAGCCAGGCACATGGCGCTGAACCCGGCCACGATCGCGAGCCCGCCGAGATAGGGGACCGGGCTGGTTTGGGCCTTGCGCTCGTCCGGCACGTCCAGCACCTGGCGGGCGATCGCGACCTTGAGCACCAGCGGGGTCAGCACCCACGCGACGATCAGCGATCCGGCGAAGGCAGCGGCGTACGCCGGCCACCTGAGCTCGTCCACGACGGCAAGTGTAGGGCGGTGGCCCGCTCAGCGGGCCGCGTCGATCGGGCGTACGCACGCGTTGCCGGGTCAACACCGGCTCAGCCACTCTCGGAGGCTGGGCCCGCGGCCCAGCCGTGTTCGTTGAGCCAGCGGCCGTCTTTGAGGCGGATGGTTTTGTGGCCGCTGTGGAGGTCGTGATGGGTCTGGTTGCAGAGCAGGACGGTGTCGGTGAGGCTGAACCGTCCCGGGTTTCCTGCCGGCTTCTTGTTGGCGGCGGTCACCGGGTGGTGGACCTTTGGTGCGGTGCCCAGGGTAGGGCAGCTGTGGGGG
>JBBPYI010000290.1:0-6631 GCA_038200075.1 Mycobacteriales bacterium | reverse complement strand
GCGAGGCGACCTTCACCCGCAACGGCCGGCCGTCGACCTTCACGGTCGACATCGACAGCTTCGTCGACACGCAGTCCGCGCCCCTCGCAGACCGCAGCCAGCCCGGCACGGCCAACCTGATGGACAACGACGGCAACGCCACCTCGGGGAACGTGGTGGGCCAAGATGGACCCGCCGACGCCGGGACCTACGCCGTCAGCGTGACCGGAAACTCCTCGGGCACAGCTCCCGGGCCGGTCGTCGGCGGCGGGAACGACACGTGCGGAGGGTGCTTCACCGTCCTGTCACCAGGCCAGGTGAGCGTGAGCTCTGTCTCCCCCACGTCGCTGCGGCCCGGCACGCCCGCCACCAACGTCTCCGTGCTCGGCAACAACTTCGAGCGCGGCTCGATCATCGAGCTGCTGAGCGCCAACGGCACGGTCGACCAGAGCATCACGACCAACCTCCCGCCGAGGAACAGCTCCAACGCCGTCATCACGGACGACATCACGACCCGTACCGAGCTGCGCCGGCAGTGGGTCGTCGGCAACAACGCCGTTCCCGGTTCCCGGGACGTTCGGGTCACCAACCTCGACGGCAACAGCGCGGTCTGCACGGCGTGCTTCTTCGTCGCCGGCGCCTCGTTGACGTCGGTCACGCCCACGAGCGCCGGCGTCAACGACCCCGGCCAGGCCGACATCACGTTGACCTTCAACGGCCCTCAGGTCACCAACGGCGACATGTTCCTGGAGTTCCTGGGCAACCCCGGCAGCGCTGCCCGCGGGCAGCTGACGATCGGTGAGACGAGCCCGGCGACCTCGAACAGCACCGGCACCTCGATCACGGGCACATTCAACCTCAGCGACGCCGCGCCCGGGGTCTACCAGCCGGTTGTCCGCAGCCAGAGCGGCATCGTCAACGCCTGCGACACCTGTCGCTTCACCGTCGTTCAGCGAAGCGAGCGGACCCCGACGGTCACGTCGTTGGACCGCACCGACGGCGGCGCGGGCACCCAGAAGGCCCAGCAGCAGAGCACGACGGCGGTCTTCGACGTGGCTGGGACGAACTTCTCCCGCGGTGCCCAGGTCGTCGTCAGCGGCACCGGTGTGACCACGACAGCGGTCGAGTTCGTCAACGCCTCCCTGCTGCGGGCCACCCTGCAGACCTCCGGTACCGCTACTCCGGGCGACCGCGACGTCACGGTCGTGCTGACCGACGGCAAGACCAGCCCGGCCTGCAACGCTTGCTACACGGTCATGGCGGCCCCGGCCGCTTCGTCGTCCCCGTCGGCCAGTACCTCCATGAGCCCCAGCTCCACCCCGTCGCCGAGCCAGTCCGCGTCCGGCACGGTCGGGGTGGACGCCCGCTACGTCGGGCTGGCCAGCCCGACGCGCGTGCTCGACACCCGCGACAACAGGGGCATGCGTCGCAGCGGCCTGATCACGCTCGACCTGTCGAGGCAGATCACCGATCCGAACGCCACGGCGGCCGTGCTCAACGTGACGGTCACCAACGGCACCCGGCGCGGCTTCCTGGTCGCCTACCCGAGCGGCAACAACAAGCCGGGGACCTCGAACGTCAACTTCGAGGGTGAGCGGGCCGCGACGCGGACCATGCCGGCCACCGCGGGCACGCAGGCCAACGAGGTCGTCGTGGCCCTGCCGGCCAACAAGCGGGTGTCGCTGTTCGTCGACTCCGCCTCCGCGCACGTCATCGCCGACCTGGTCGGGTCGTTCACCACGACCCAGAACACCGGCGGTCGGGTCACGACCAACGCCCCGGTCCGTGCCCTGGACACCCGCGACACCGCGAACCCGACCCGCCGGAACGAGATCGTGCTGGACCTGACCGGCCGCCTGCCGGCGACCAGCACGGCCGTGATCCTCAACGTCACGGTCACGCGTACGGCGGACCGCGGCTTCGTCACGGTCTTCCCGACCGGCACGACCCGGCCGGGGACGTCCAACGTGAACTTCGAGCGCGGACAGACCCAGGCCAACGAGGTGACGACGCAGCTCGGCACCGGCGACAACGCCAACAAGGTGTCGCTGTTCGTCGACTCCGCGAACGCCTCGGTCATCGTCGACCTGGTGGGCGCAGTCACGACCCAGCAGGCCAACGGCACCCAGGTCTTCACCGCCCTGAGCCAGCCGACCCGCGCGCTGGACACCCGTGACAACCGCGGGCAGCGCCGCAGTGGCAACGTCGTGGCGACGATGCCGAGCTCGGTCCCGTCCAACGCCACCGGCGTGGTGCTCAACGTGACGGCGACCAACGGCACCCGGGCGGGTTTCGTGACCGTCTTCCCCACCGGCCAGCAGAACCCGGGCACGAGCAACGTCAACTTCCCGACGAACCTCACCCAGGCCAACGAGGTCATCTCGGCGCTGGGGACGAACCGGTCCGTGACGCTGTTCGTCGGCGGCGCCAACACGCCGGCGGCCCACGTGATCGTCGACGTGGTCGGCTACCTCACCCCGCAGGCGGGCTCCTCCGCCTCGGCCAGCCCGTCGCGCGCCTCGGCCTCGCCGAGCTGCACCCCGGGCCTGCTGACGAGCTGCCCCAGCGCCTCGCCCAGCCCGTCGGCGAGCCGTACGCCGTAGCACCCAGCTCCCTCACCTCGGCCCCTCCCCGCACCTCGGGGGAGGGGCCGAGGTGCGTCACGGTGGAAAGTCAGCGGGAACAGCGCCTGACCGGGCCGCCTTGCCAGTGACCGTGAGCCTCCTGTCGCGCCCCGGCGCCGTCCCTGCCGATGCGCCGGACGAAGGCGTGGCCGGGCACTACGGCGACCCGTACGCCGAGCAGCGCGCCCTCGCGGCCGGTGAGGCGCTGGTCGACCTGTCGCATCGGCCGGTCGTGCGCATCGCCGGCCCCGACCGGCTCACCTGGTTGCACAGCCTGCTCAGCCAGCACCTCACCGACCTCGAGCCGGGGGTGTGGACGCAGGCGCTGGTGCTGTCGCCGCAAGGTCACGTCGAGCACCACCTGCAGCTCGTCGACGACGGCGAGCAGGTCCTCGCGCACGTCGAGCCCGGCACCGCCGACGCCCTCATCGACTTCCTTCGCCGGATGCAGTTCATGCTCCGGGTCGAGGTCAGCGACGTGAGCGAGCAGTGGGCCGTCGTCGCCGACCCGACGCCGCGGCTGGTCCCCCGGGAGCTCGCCTACGACGGTCCGGTCGCGGGCGCCATGGCGTACGAGGCGCTGCGGGTCGAGCGGCGCGAACCGCGGCTGGGCTTGGACACCGACCACCGGACGATTCCGCACGAGGTCGGCTGGCTGACCAGCGCGGTGCACCTGGACAAGGGCTGCTACCGCGGGCAGGAGACCGTGGCTCGAGTGCACAACCTGGGCCGACCGCCGCGCCGGTTGGTGCTGCTGCACCTGGACGGCAGCGACAGCGACCTGCCCGCCAGCGGCGACCCCGTCTCCCTGGACGGACGCGACGTCGGCCGGGTCGGCACCGTCGCGCGTCATCACGAGCTCGGGCCGATCGCGCTCGCGCTGGTCAAGACCAAGGTGCCCGACGACGCCGCGCTCACGGTCGGCGAGCAGGCCGCGAGCATCGACCCGGAGCCGGCCTCCGCCGCGCCCCTGTCGGCTGCCCGCGAGGCCGCCGCGGCCCGCGAAGGACTGCTCAGGATGCCGCTGGGCCGCTAGCGCAGCCTACTGACAACCCTCCCGTGGGCGTACGCAGACTGCTCCCGGAGGCGGAGCAGTCTGCCCACACCGGTCAGGAGGTAGCGGGGGCGCTGGTGACGGGGCCGGCGGTGTTGCCGAGCCGGTCGTACGCCTGCGCCTGCAGTCGGTAGGTCAGCCCGCGCGGGACCTCCTGGAGCACCCCGCCGCCGCGAAGGGCTGTCCCCGAGGCGACGTCGGCGCCGGTGTCGGTGCGCTGCAGCGACCAGACGATCCGGCCGAGCCCGGCCGACGGCGCCGGGTCGGTGCCGCGCCAGGACAGCGCGAGCACGCCCGGGCGGCTGGTGGTCGCCAGCGTCACGTCGGTCGCCGGGGCGGTGCGGTCCAGCACGATGCCGGCGCTCGCGGTACGGCAGAGGCCGGCCTCGGTCACGCCGAGCACCACGCTGACGATGCGGTCCGGACCGTCGGCCAGCGCCAGGGTCGAGGGCAGGGGGCCACGCCCCGCGCACGCGGTGGCCTCGTCCTCGGCCAGGCCGTACGCCGCAGCGGGCGTGACCGGGGCGTAGGCCGCCAGGGGCACCACGTTCGAACGGGTCGCGGTGGGGAGGGTGAGGGCGGGCTGCAGGAGGTACGCGGCGAGCGCCGTCCACTGCGGTGAGCCCAGGCCCGTCGCCAGGTCGTAGCCGGGGCCGGCCCGCTCGCGCAGGTTGTCGCCCGTCACGATGTCGCGGAACGCGGCCGGGTGGGCGTAGAACGGCACGTGCAGCCGGCCCAGGCCCAGCGTGCGACCCAGGCCGACGACGGTGCTGGCCAGCTGGCCGGCCAGCAGGGGCGCCGACAGGCTGGTGCCGCCCGCGACCTGCCAGCGTCGGCGGCCCTCGGCGTCAGGCCCGAAGACCCCGAGGCCGGTGGCCGGGTCGGCGACGGCGGCCAGGTCCGGTACCCCGCGTCGGCCGTCGGCGACCAGCCCGGCCTGCCAGGGCGGTGCGGGGAAGCGAGCGGACAGGCCACCGCCCGTACCGGCGGGCTCGGCGGGGTCCGACCAGGCCGTCTCGGTCCAGCCGTCACCGCTCCGGCGCAGGGTGGTGCCCCCGACGGCCAGCACGGACGGGCTGGACGCCGGGTAGTCGACCGAGCGGCGGGGGTCTGGCGAGTCGGTGCTGCAGTCGTACGCCCCGGCGTCGCCCGAGGCCGCCAGGACGGTGGCGCCGGCCGCCACCATGCGGGCCAGGCTCTGCTCGACCGAGGCGATCAGCGCGGGCGGCGTGTCCAGCTCGCAACCGCCCCACGACACGCTGACCGCGGTCAGGCCTTCGCGCTCGGCGCGGGTCGCGACGGCGTCGTAGGCCGCGATGACGCCCGCGGTCGTGTTGGGGGCGACGAAGACCAGCTGCCGAGCGCTCGGAGCGCCGCCGAGGATCGCCTCGACGTCGAGCGCGACCTCGAAGTCGCCACCCATGTCGTCGCTCTGGTCAGCTCGAGCGCCCGCGACGGGCACCGTCGTGATCTGGCCGGGCGCCAGCGCGATGCCCGCGGCGTTCGCGTAGACGTCGGTGTCACGGGCGCGCCAGCCGCTGAACTGGATCGTCGCGACGGTCGCGCCGGCACCGTCGCCGGTCGCGGCGTACGCCTGGCGGACCGTCTCGGGCGCGTAGCCGGTGGGGACGGCGCGGCGGCGTACGGGCTGGGCGCTGTCGCGGGCGACTGCCTGGACACTGGCGCGCAGGGCCGGGGGCAGGCGACGCTCGAGCAGGTGAGCTGGGCCGCGCGCCGTCACCGTCCAGTCGGTGGCGCCCTCGACGGTGAAGCCGTGGTCGTCGAGCCAGGCGCGTACGGCCCGGTTGCGGCCCTCGGTCGGCCTCGTCGCAGCGGTACGGCGGGCGCGCTCGGAGGTCGTCGCTGGCGGCCGGGTCTGGTCCAGCGCGACCGTCGGGCGCAGCGTCAGGACGACGCGTGCGGTGTCGGCGGTCGCCGGAGCGGTCGGCAGCGCGACGGCGGCGGTCAGCAGCGCCGCGAGCAGCAGGGGACGGTGCACGACAGAGGGGACCACAGGGGACAGGTCGGGCGCGGGCTAACCGCGACCGAACAGCCCCTTCTTCTTCTTCGGCGCACCCTGGACAGGTCGGGCAGCGGCGGGACGAGCCGGGCGTACGGGCGGCGCCGGCGCCGGTTCGTCGTCCAGGCCCAGCGAGCTGAGCTCTCGCAGCAGCGAGGCGGTGTCGGTGTCGTTGGCGCCCCCGTAGGTGGGGAAGGGCTCGTCGTAGTCCGGCTCCGGGGCGGCGGCGGGTGCCGGGGCCGGGGTCGGGGTCGGGAGATCCAGCGAGGCCGAGGCGCTCAGTTCGGCGAAGGCCGCCGCCTGGGCCTCGCGGTCGGGGGGCTCGGGGCGCTCGTCGTGGTCGTCGATGAAGGCGGCGAGCTCGGCCGCAGCTGCTTGGGCTCGCGCCTCGGCGTCTGCCTGTGCCCTGGCCTGGTCGGCTGCTGCGCGCTCGTCGGCCAGCCGGGAAGCCTCCGCGAACTCCGCCCGCGCAGCCTCCTGCTCGGCCTGCTCGGCCTGCTCGGCTTCGGCGGACGCCTGCGCGAAGGCGCGCTCGGCTTCCGCCTGCTCGGCAGCAACCCGCGCGGCCTCGACCCGCTCGGTCTCGGCCCGCTCGGTGGCCAGGCGTTCCTGCTCGACTCGCTCGGCTTCGGCCCGCTCGGCTTCGGCGCGCTCCTGCGCGATCCGCTCGGCCTCAATCCGCTCGGCTTCCACCCGCTCGGCTTCCACGCGCTCGGCTTCCACGCGCTCGGCTTCGAGGCGATCCTGCTCGACTCGTTCTGCTTCGGCGGACGCCTCGGCTTCCACGCGCTCGGCTTCTGCCTGCTCAGCCTGAACCCGCTGGGCTTCTGCCTGCTCGGCCTCTGCTTGCTCGGCGGCAACTCGCTCCGCTTCGACTCGCTCGGCTTCTGCTTGTTCGGCCACGACCCGCTCGGCTTCGACCCGCTCGGCTTCGACACGCTGGGCCCCAACCCG
>JBBPYI010000289.1:0-13395 GCA_038200075.1 Mycobacteriales bacterium | reverse complement strand
TGACCTGGATCTTCTTGTCCCCGGCAGCCTCGAGGATGACGTCGAACTCGTCCTGCTCGGCAGCGGCCTCCTCGCCACCACCAGCGCCACCGCCAGCCGGCGCGGCGGCCGCAACGGGAGCAGCGGCGGTGACGCCGAAGGTCTCCTCGAACTGCTTCACGAACTCGCTGAGCTCGATCAGCGTCATCTCCTTGAACGCGTCAAGGAGCTCGTCGGTGCTGAGCTTCGCCATGGTGGCGTTCTCCTTCATGTCGTTGCCGGTTCCGGCGTGATGGGTGGGGTCGTGCGTACGGCCGGAGCCGGTCAGGCGGTAGGTGCGTCCTCGGCCGCAGGGGCCTCGGTGGCGTCCTCGGCCGCAGGGGCCTCGGTGGCGTCCTCGGCTGCGGGAGCCTCGGTGCTGTCAACCTCGGTGCTGTCAACCTCGGTGCTGTCAACCTCGGTCCTGTCAGCCTCGGTCGCGTCAGCCTCGGCGGGCGGCGCCGGCGTGCCGGCACCTCCGGCCAGGACCGACGGGTCGGCCTCGGCCTTGGCCTGCAGGGCGCCCACCACACGGGCGGCCTGCGCGAGCGGAGCGTTGAGCAGGTAGACGGCGTTGGACAGCGAAGCCAGCAGGGCCCCCGCCATCTTGGCCAGCAGCACCTCGCGGGACTCCAGGCTGGCGAGCTTGGTGATCTCGTCGGCCGAGATCGACTTGCCGTCCATGACGCCGCCCTTGACGACCAGGACGGGGTGCGCCTTGGCGAAGTCACGCAGCGCCTTGGCGGCCGCGACGGGCTCGCCCTGGATGAACGCGACCGCGGTCGGGCCCTCCAGCAGCGCGTCGAGGCCGGTCAGGCCCGCGTCCTGCGCGGCGATCTTGGTCAGGGTGTTCTTCACGACGGAGTACGTCGTGTCGTTGCCCAGCGCGACCCGCAGGTCGCTGATCTGCTTGACCGTCAGTCCGCGGTACTCGGTGAGCACCGCGGCGGTCGACGTCTTGAACGCCTCGGCGATCTCGGCCACCGCGGCGGCCTTCTCGGGCCGGACCGTCGCGCGCTTGTGCTCAACCTGAGCGTCAGCGGTGTCGACTGCCATGGGCCTCCTCTCGGTCGGGAGCTGGCGAGGGGCCCGGCAACGAGAGAGCTCCCCGGCGCAGGCGCGCACGGGGAGCCAGGGTGCCCGGACTGCTCCGGGGTCTGTCCGTGATCACCTGCGCGGGACGCCCGCTCGAGAGCGGAACCTTCAGCCGTTCCGGAGAACGACAACCAGCGGTCTTGGGCAGGGGCCAGCGTAGCAGCGGTGCCGGCCGGCGCCCGGACAGCCGTACGGCCGGCACCCGGCCCACGAGGGGCGGGTGCCGGCCGTACCAGCGCAGAGCGGGACTACGCGGAGGCGTTCGCGTCGTCCATGAGGTTGCGCAGGCGCTTGGGGTCCACGCCGATGCCGGGGCCCATCGTCGTGGAGACGGTGACCTTCTTGAGGTAGGTGCCCTTGGAGGTGGCGGGCTTGGCGCGGGTGACCTCGTCCATGGCGGCGGCGTAGTTCTCGACCAGCTTCTGCTCGTCAAAGCTGACCTTGCCGATGACCAGGTGCAGGTTGGCCTGCTTGTCGACGCGGAAGTTGACCTTGCCGCCCTTGATGTCGTTGACGGCCTTGGTGACGTCGGCGGTCACGGTGCCGGTCTTGGGGTTGGGCATGAGACCGCGCGGGCCGAGGATGCGGGCGATCTTGCCGACCTTGCCCATCTGGTCCGGGGTCGCCACGGCGGCGTCGAAGTCCAGGAAACCCTTCTGGATCTTCTCGATCAGGTCGTCGCCGCCGACCTCGTCGGCGCCGGCCGCCAGGGCCTCGTTGGCCTTCTCGCCGGTGGCGAAGACGATGACGCGGGCGGTCTTGCCGGTGCCGTGCGGCAGGTTGACGGTGCCGCGGACCATCTGGTCAGCCTTGCGTGGGTCGACGCCGAGGCCGAGAGCGACCTCGACGGTCGCATCGTATTTGGGGACGGAGGTCTGCTTGGCGAGCTTCACGGCGTCGTACGGGGTGTAGAGGGTGTCAGCGGTGATCTTCTCCGCGGCGGCGCGGTAGGCCTTGCTGCGCTTCATGGTCTGTCTCCTTCGACAGTGGCGTGGTTCTAGTGGGCCCGGACGGTCCGGGCCCTCCCACGGGCGGTGCTGGATCTCGCCGGAGCGAGGGTGCGGACTAGCCCTGGACGGTGATGCCCATGGAGCGGGCGGTGCCGGCGATGATCTGCGCGGCGGCGTCGAGGTCGTTGGCGTTGAGGTCGGCGAGCTTGGTGCTGGCGATCTCGCGGACCTGGGCCTTCGAGATGGTCGCGACCTTCTTGGTGTGCGGGGTTGGCGAGCCCTTGTCGACGCCCGCGGCCTTGAGGATCAGGCGTGCGGCCGGCGGGGTCTTGGTGATGAAGGTGAACGAGCGGTCCTCGTACACCGAGATCTCGACCGGGACGATGTCCCCGCGCTGCGACTCGGTCGCGGCGTTGTACTGCTTGGTGAACTCCATGATGTTGACGCCGTGCTGGCCCAGGGCCGGGCCGACGGGCGGCGCGGGGGTGGCCGCGCCAGCCTTGATCTGGAGCTTGATGAGCCCGACGAGCTTCTTCTTGGGAGGCATGTCTCTCTGTTTCCTCTGTGGTGGGGTGAACGCCGCGAGCTAGAGCTTGGCGACCTGGTTGAACGACAGCTCGACCGGTGTCTCGCGGCCGAAGATCGACACCAGGACCTTGAGCTTCTGGCTGTCGAGGCTGATCTCGTTGATCGTCGCCGGCAGGGTCGCGAACGGCCCGTCGGTGACGGTGATGGACTCGCCGACCTCGAAGTCGACGGCCTTCTGGGCCACGACCGTCTTGGTCTTGGGCGGGGCGATCATCTTGACGACCTCGTCGATCGACAGCGGCGAGGGCCGCGAGGTCTGGCCGACGAAGCCGGTGACGCCGGGGGTGTTGCGGACGACCGACCAGGACTCGTCGGTGAGGTCCATCCGCACGAACAGGTAGCCTGGGAGCTTCTTGCGCACGACGGCCTGGCGCTTGCCGCCCTTGATCTCCATGACCTCCTCGATGGGGACCTCGATCGCGTAGATGAAGTCCTCCATGTTCAGCGAGGAGATGCGGCTCTCGAGGTTGGTCTTGACCTTGTTCTCGTAGCCGGCGTAGGAGTGCACGACGTACCAGTCGCCCTGCTGGCCCTCGAGCTCGGCGCGCAGCTGGTCGGCCGGGTCGAGGTCGGCGTCCACGACGGGAGCCGGCTCGGCCGCCACCTCGTCGCCGGCGGGGGTGTCGACGCCCTCGGGGGCGGCGTCGGGCAGGTAGCCGCTGGGGGCGTCGCTGACCCCACCGGCGCCGAGCTCGTCGAGGTCAGCGGCGGCGGTCCCGGCCTCGGTCGCCGGCGCGAAGCCCGGCGCGAAGGCGGCCGGGGTGGTGGCCTCGCCCTGCTCGGACTGCGCGTGCTCGTCCTCGGGACTGTCGTCGGGCACGGTCACGTCCATTCCATCGTCATGCGGGGGGGTTGTTGCCGGGGGTGGGGTTAGGGTGCGGCGGCGGTCAGCCGTTGCCGAAGACGCGGAGCACGCCCTGGCTGAACAGGAAGTCGTAGAGGCTCACGATCGCCGTCATGAAGATCACGAACACCAGCACGACGCTGGTGTAGGTGAGCAGCTCGCGTCGGGTGGGCCAGATGACCTTGCGCAGCTCGGCGACGACCTGCTTGTAGAACAGCACCGCCCGCTTGAGCCGTCCGGGCCGGCGGCCCTCGACCGTGCGGCCGGAGGAGCTGCTGCCGAGGCCGGCGCCGGTGTCCACGCTGTCGCTCATGCGTCTCCTGACGGGGTCGGTGGTGGGTCGTGCTGGCAGGGGTGACAGGAGTCGAACCTGCGACATCCGGTTTTGGAGACCGGCGCTCTGGCCAACTGAGCTACACCCCTCGATCAGGGCTGCCCGCCTCGGAGCGCGGGCGCGCCAGGGCAGAGGCCTCCAGCCCCGCCAAGAGTGTACGGCGTCCCGCGACCTGCCGGGCCACCCCCGACCGAAGCCGCTGGACGCGACCAGCGACGATAGGCCCATGACGAGCAACGCAGCGCCCTCCACCCGCCCCCGCGTCTCGGCCCGGATCGGGGCCATCGCCGAGTCGGCGACCCTGGCCGTGGACGCCAAGGCCAAGGCCAAGAAGGCCGCCGGCGAGGACGTCGTCGGCTTCGGCGCCGGCGAGCCGGACTTCCCGACGCCGCCCGCGATCGTGGCCGCTGCCGAGAAGGCCTGCTCGGACCCGGCCAACCACCGCTACACCCCTGCCGGCGGCATGCCTGCGCTCAAGGCGGCGATCGCGGCCAAGACGGCCCGCGACAGCGGCTACGAGGTCACCGCCGCCCAGGTGCTGGTCACCAACGGCGGCAAGCAGGCGGTCTACCAGGCCTTCGCCGCGCTGATCGACCCGGGCGACGAGGTGCTACTGCCCGCGCCGTACTGGACCACCTATCCCGAGGCGGTCAAGCTCGCCGGCGGGGTCCCGGTCGACGTGGTCACCACCGAGGAGCAGGGCTACCGCGTCACCGTCGAGCAGCTCGAGGCAGCGCGTACGCCCCGCACGAAGATCCTGCTGTGGTGCTCCCCGTCCAACCCGACCGGCGCCGTGGCCTCCCCCGCCGAGGTCGAGGCGGTCGGCCGCTGGGCGCTCGAGCACGGCATCTGGGTCGTGGCCGACGAGATCTACGAGCACCTGGTGTACGGCGACGCCGAGCACGTCTCGATGCCGGTCGTCGTCCCCGAGCTCGCCGACACCTGCGTGGTGGTGAACGGCGTGGCCAAGACCTACGCCATGACCGGCTGGCGGGTCGGCTGGCTGATCGGCCCGCTGGACGTCGTCAAGGCCGCGACCAACCAGCAGTCGCACGCCACCTCCAACGTCAACAACGTCGCGCAGGTGGCAGCGATCGCGGCCGTGACCGGCGACCTGACGGCGGTCGCCGAGATGCGGACGGCCTTCGACCGCCGGCGCCAGACGATGGTGGCGATGCTGTCGGCGATCCCGGGAGTGCAGTGCCCCGAGCCGTTCGGGGCGTTCTACTGCTACCCCTCGGTCAAGGGCGTGCTCGGCAAGACCCTGCGCGGCACGGTCATCGAGTCCTCCGCCCAGCTCGCCGAGCTGGTCCTGGACGAGGTGGGGGTCGCCGTCGTGCCGGGCGAGGCGTTCGGGACGCCGGGCTACTTCCGGCTGTCCTACGCCCTCGGCGACGCCGACCTGGACAAGGGTGTCGGCCGGCTGGCCGCCCTGCTGGCCGAGGCCGAGTAGCTCAGGTGCGGGGTGTGAGCGAGGTCAGCCGCAGGCGGTAGCTCTCCTGGTAGCGCACGGTGCCGCCCTCGGTGTCGGCGTCGGTGTCGGTGCGCGCGACGGTCTGCACCAGCAGGCCGTCGGAGCGGGCCAGCCACAGCTCACGGTCCGAGCGTCCGCGGGTGGAGCCGGTGAGCGCGCCGGTCACCCGAAGGTGCACCACGGGTACGGCGGTGCCGCCGACGTCCAGGCTCTCCAGGGCGACGACGGTGGTCGTCAACGCCAGCATCGAATCCTCGCTGCGACAGCTGCCCTTGGTGGTGCGGCCCGGCTGCGGGTCGCGCGGCAGCAGCGGGACGCCCGGGTCGCAGGTGTAGCGCTTGGTCTCGCTGCGGCCGAAGAACTCCCGCTGCTGGACGCTGCCCCGCAGCTCGCTGCCGGCCGCGCCCGCGCACTCCAGGCTCTCCCCCACCCGCTCCTTGAGCGGTTGCCAGCGCTCGACGGTGCCGCAGCCGCTGCGGCTGTAGGTGATCGTCGTGCTGGCCGGGTAGTCGTGCCGGGCCCCACCGAGCGCGTCGACCTGCTCGGAGCCCTCGGTGGCGTAGGGGTAGACGCCCGGCGTCACCTCCCGCCGCTGCGCCTGCGTACGTCCTGCAGGTGTGGGCGTGGACGGCGCCTGCGGCGAGGACGTACGCCCCGGCGCGGGAGCCGCGGCCACCGCAGCGGGCGTCGGGCGGGCGGGCGACGACGGGCCGGAGGTGGCGGCCGCGACGGCGGCGGTGACCGGTGGGGACGCGTTCGGACCGGTGCCGGCTGCGGTCTGCGGGGCTGCGGTCCGCGACGCGGTCTGGGGGGCGGTGTTCTGGGGGGCGGTGTTCTGCGGGGCGGCGCTCTGCTCGGCCCGGAAGGCCTCGATCGCGGTCTGCTCGTCGAGCACGGTCGCCGTGTCGGCGCGCTGCAGCCCGGCCACGGCCAGGCCCGCCACCAGGACGGCGCCGGCGGCCGTCCCGACGATCCACGGCCGGGCGCTGCCCCTGCTCATGCCACCGACAGGGCTTCGCGGCCGGCCAGCGCCCGGTCGACGAGCGTGACCAGCTGCCGGCTGACCTCCGCGCGGCGCTGCAGGTGGACCATGTGGCCGACGCCCGGGTAGACGACCAGCTCGGCACTGGGCAGCGCGCGGGTGATCGCCCGGCTGTGCTCGAGCGGGCAGATCAGGTCGCGGTCGCCCACGACGACCAGGGCGGGGACGTGCGCGATGGCGGCGAGCGCCTCGGCCCGGTCGTGGCCGGAGAAGGTCGGGTAGAAGGCCGCGACCGTCTCGGCGGTGCAGGCCAGCTGGTCGTCGAGCGTGAGCTGGACCAGCAGCGGGTCGGCGCCCGTCGGGAAGATCAACCGGGCGTCGAACGGCCCGGCCTTGCGGGGCTTGCCGGCCAGCTCGGCGGCGACCGCCCGCTGGTGCAGGCGGGGCAGCAGACGCTGGGTCAGTCGGGCGACGGGCGCCGGCATCCCCCAGGTGACGTCGGACAGCCGGCCGGCGGAGGTGGCCACGAAGGCGCAGGCCACGATACGCTCGCCGAACAGGTCGGGGCGGTGCTCGGCCAGCGCCATCACCGACATGCCGCCCATGGAGTGGCCGACGACGACGACCGGTCCGGTCGGGGCGACAGCCTCGACCACACCGCCCAGGTCGCGACCCAGCTGCTCCAGGGTGGCCCGGTCCCGGGGGGTCGGGGCGGACCGGCCGTGCCCGCGGTGGTCGTAGGTCACGACCTTCCAGTCGGGGCGGGTGTCGACGAGATCGCGGACCTGCCCGGCCCACAGCGCCGAGGACTGGGTGTAGCCGTGCGCCAGCACGACGGTGACCCGGGCGTCGAGCGCCCCGTGCTCGGTGACGGCCAGCTCGATGCCGTCCTCGGTCAGCACGGTGCGCGGCCGGCCGGCAGGCGGAGGTACGGCCGCGACGGTCGCGGTCGGCGGGCTCGCGGCAGCGCGGGCGGCGGCTCGGCGGCGGGCGAGCAGCGCGGCAGCACCGGCACCCGTCGAGGCGAGCAGCACGGTCCGGCGGTCGGGCCTCATGCCGGCACCTGCGCCGACACGCGCAGCTCGTAGGCCTCGGCGTCGAAGCGCTGGGTCTGCTTGGCGAAGGTGAAGGTGTGCGTCGGCCAGAGCGTGAAGTTCTTGCCGTTGGCGTCGCGGTACCACGCGCGGCAGCCGCCCTGGTTCCACACGGTGCGGTCGAGCTGTGCCTGCAGGATGGCGTTGTAGGCGTCCTGCGCCTCGCGGCGGACCTCGACGGCGCGGGCGGCGTACGTCTGCATGGTCTTGATCGCCTGCATGACGTAGGCGATCTGCGCCTCGATCATCAGCACGACCGAGCTGTGGCCCAGCGCGGTGTTCGGACCGAGCAGCAGGAACAGGTTGGGGAAGCCCGCCACGGTGGTGCCGCGGTGGGCTTCGGCGCCGGTCTTGACCCACTCCTCGGACAGCGTGCGGCCGTCGCGGCCGGTGAGGCGGTGCGCGACGGGGATGTCCATGACCCGGAAGCCGGTGCCGTAGACGATCACGTCGACCTCGTGCTCGACGCCGTCACCGTCGACGACGCTGTGCTCGCGGACCTCGCTGACGCCGGTGGTGACGACCTGGACGTGGTCCTGGGCAAGCGCCGGGTAGTAGTCGTTGCTCAGCAGCACCCGCTTGCAGCCCAGGGCGTAGTCGGGGGTGAGCTTGGCGCGCAGGTCCGGGTCGCTGATGGCGCCGTGCAGGTTCGCAAGCGCCTCCTTCTCGGCCGCCTTGCGCAGTGCGCCGCCCCTGGTGAACGACAGCAGGTTGAACTCGCGCAGCCAGTAGATGCCGCTGCGGGCGGCGGCCTGCAGCGCCGGTGAGCGGCGGAACAGCGCGCGCTCGGTGGGGCTGATGACGCGGTCGCGGCGCGGGACGATCCACGGCGGGGTGCGCTGCAGCAGCACGAGCGAGGCGGCCATCTTGGCGATCTCGGGGACGAACTGGATCGCGCTGGCGCCGGTGCCGACGACCGCGACGCGCTTGCCGGTCAGGTCGACGTCGTGGTCCCAGCGGGCCGAGTGGAACGCGGGGCCGGTGAAGCGCTCGATGCCGGGCACGTCGGGATAGGCCGGCTCGACCAGCCCGCCGCAGCCGCTGACCAGCAGGTCGGCGGTGAGCTCACCGGTGCTGGTCCTGAGCCGCCACAGCAGGGCCTCGTCGTCCCAGACCCCCTCGACCAGGTCGGTGTCGACGCGCAGGTGGGGGCGTACGCCGAAGTCGTCGGTGACCTTCTCCAGGTAGGCGCGGATCTCCGGCTGGCGGCTGAAGACGTGCGACCACTCCGGGTTCGGGGCGAAGGAGAAGGAGTAGAGGTGGCTGGGGACGTCGCAGGCGCAGCCGGGGTAGGTGTTGTCGCGCCAGGTGCCGCCGACGGAGTCGCCGCGCTCCAGGACGACGAAGTCCTCGATCCCCTCCCGCTTGAGCGCGACGGCGGTGCCGAGGCCGGAGAAGCCGCTGCCGATCACGGCGACTCGGACGTGCTCGGGCGTGGCTGTGGGCTGCGTCATAGCGGGAGGGTACGACGTCGGAGCCCGTTTGCGCACCTATCGTGCAACTACTTGTCCAGCCGGAGCTCCTCGCGACCGCGGAAGCGCTGCAGGAAGCGGTCGTAGGTCTTCTTGGACTCCTTGTCGCGATAGTCGGCCGGGGTGTCGTGGTAGCCGCGGTGCCGGTCCTGGCGCACCGGCAGGGCAGCGTCGGGCACGACCAGCCGGCCGCCGGCCTCACGCAGCAGGAACGACCACTCCATGTCGGCGTTGCGGTAGAACCGCGCCTTCGGCGGGAGCGGTACGGCCGCCGCCGCGCTGCGCCGGACCGCGAGCAGATAGCCCAGCAGCGCCTCGACCTCGCCGGGTCCGGCGTCGACGAACTCGGTCCAGCCGTCGGCGACGTCCACGCCCCGCCAGCCCGCGCCGATCACGGTCGGGTCGGCCTCGATCGCGTCGAGCACCGGGCCGAGCGCGTCACCCTCCAGCACGGTCGAGGGGTCCAGCAGCACGTGCACGGCGGCAGTGTCGGCCCGCAGCAGCGCCTGCCGGGCCTGGCTCCAGCCGGCCGGCCGCTCGACGTGCAGCTCGCTGACCCGCTCATGCGCGGCGGCCAGCTCGTGCACGACCGCCCCGGCGCCGGTGTCGCTGCCGTTGTCGAGCAGCACGATCGCCACGTCCACGGGCGCGTGCGCCACCAGCGCCTCGACGCAGGTGCGCACGTCGTCCGGCCAGCCCTCGACCAGCACGGCGACGGTCGCCCGGCCGCTGTCGGGCTCGGCGCTGCGGTCGGGCAGGTCGGCCACCGAGCCCAGCACGGCGTACGGCGGCCGGGGCGCCAGCGTGAAACCGTCGGGCCCGTCGCGCACCACCCAGCCGGCGTCGGCGATCTGCTCGCGCAGCCGGTCGCTCTCGGCGAAGTCCTTGGCGGCTCGGGCGGCGGCGCGCTGCTCAGCCAGGGCGGTCACGTCGGCAGGGGGGTTCTCGGGCACGCCGTGGACGCTAGTCCTTGCTGCCGACAGGCTGGGGGTCGCCGGCGCGGCGATGTACCGCGACAGGCGGGGCTGCGAGCCGGGCCGGTAAGCCAGACCTGCTAGGCCCAGGGCTGGACGACCAGCCGGATCGGGTTGCCGGTCTTGCTCACCAGCTGCTCGACGCCGTCCGCGACCTGCTCCAGCGGGAGCAGCGCGCTGACCGAGCCCGAGATGTCGAGCCGGCCCAGACGCACGAGGTCGACCAGCTCGTCGAGGTGCCGCTTCTTGTAGCCCAGGTGCCCGAGCAGCGACTGGCTCTGCAGCCCGAAGAACAGGCCCATGCCCAGCTCGATCGGGTCCAGCGACAGCCCCACCATCACGCAGCGGCCGAAGCGGCCCAGGCAGGAGGCGGCCTGTGCCAGCACCCGGTTGGAGCCGACCAGGTCGACGGCGACGTCGAGCATCCGGCCTTCGGTCAAGGCCCGCACCTGCTCCACGACGTCGCCGTCGGTCGGGTCCAGGGCGTGGTCGGCGCCGAGCGCCAACGCGCGCTCCCGCGCTGACGGCAGCGGGTCGAAGGCGATGATCGGGGCGGCGCCGACCAACCGGGCGACCTGCACGGCGTGCACGCCGAGGCCGCCGATACCCCACAGTCCGACGGCCTCACCGGGCTTGAGCGCGGCCCGGTCGGTCAGCGCGGCGTACGGGGTGGAGACCGCATCGGCCAGCACCGCGGCCTGCTCGATCGGGACGTTGTCGGGCACCGACGACAGGCCCGGGTAGGGCACGACGACGTACTGCGCCCAGGCGCCGTCGAAGTTGAAGCCCATGATCTCGAAGGCCTCGCACTCCTCGAACCGGCCGCGTACGCACAGGCGGCAGGTCCCGCAGACCCGCCCGCCGGCCATGACGACCCGGTCGCCGGCCTGCCAGCCGGGCACCTCGGCGCCGATCGCCTCGATGACGCCGGCGGCCTCGTGACCGGGCGTGACCTCGGGCAGCAGCATCGGCAGGGTGCCGTCGAGCAGGTGCACGTCGGACAGGCAGATGCCGCAGGCCAGCACCTTGACCAGCACCTCGGTCGGACCGGGGACGGGGATCGGGACGTCCTGCACCAGCAGCTTGCTGCCGTCGAAGCGGGCGGCCCGCATCGTGGTCGTCATGACGACGCCAGCTGCGAGCGCAGCGCCTTGCGGTCGGTCTTGAGCACGCTGGTGAGCGGCACGCTGTCCACGATGCGGATCTCCCTGGGGTACTTGGCGGCCGAGATGTGCTCCCGGGAGAAGGCGATGAGCGCCTCCGGTGTCGCGGTCGAGCCGGGGGTGAGCGACACGAACGCCACGACCTCCTCGCCGACCTTCGGGTCGGGCCGGCCGACCACCGCGGCAGCGGTGACGTCGGGATGCGCGAGCAGCACGTCCTCGACGTCGCGGGGGTAGACGTTAAAGCCGTTGCGGATGATGAGGTCCTTGAGCCGGTCCACGACGTAGAGCCAGCCCTCGTCGTCGAAGCGGCCGACGTCGCCGGTGTGCAGCCAGCCGTCGCGGACGGCCTCGGCGGTCGCCTCGGGGGCGTTCCAGTAGCCGGTCATCAGCACCGGCCCGCTCACGCAGATCTCGCCGTCCTGACCTGCGGGGACCTCGCTGCCGTCCGGACCGGTGATGCGCACGCGTACGCCCGGCACCGGCTTGCCCACCGACCCGAGGCGGCGCTCGTTCGCGGGCTGGGCGGCGATCAGCGCGCTGGTCTCGGTGCAGCCGTAGCCCTCCCGGACCTCCAGGCCCGGCAGCCGGCGCTCGAGCTCCAGCGCGACCTCGACGGCCAGCGGGGCGCCGCCGCTGCTGACCCGCTCGAGGCTGGCCAGGTCGTGCTCCTCCAGCGGCTGGGTCAGCAGCATCTGGATCATCGAGGGGACCAGCGCCGCCTGGTGCACGCCGTGCTCCTCGACCAGCGCGATGAACGACGCCGGGTCGTACCACCGCATGAGCACGCTGCGGCCCGGGATCTGGGCGTGCATGCCGGACACCGACACCATCAGTCCGTAGACGTGGGCCAGGGGCAACGGCAGCAGCCCGACGGTCGGGGTGTCGCGTGAGGCGACGGCATGCGCGGCCCAGCCGGCGGTGTCCAGACCGGCGTGGGTGAGCGCGACGCCCTTGCTGCGGCCGGTCGTGCCGCCGGTGTAGAGCAGGGCGGCCAGGTCCTCGGGGCGCCGGTCGACCAGCGACAGCTCGTCGCCGTGCTCGAGCTGCTCGAACGTCGTCACGCCGGGGCCGGCCTCGCCGCCGACGACCACGACCGGACGGCCGTCCGCGACCGTCATGATCTTGGGCAGGAACTCCGGCGTCGTGACGATCGCGACGGCGCCGGAGTCAGCCAGCACGTGCCGCAGCTCGTCCTCGGTGAGCAGGAACAGCACCGGTGTCGCGACCGCGCCGGCGCGCCACAGCGCCGAGTAGGTGACGCCGACCTCGGGGCAGTTGGCGGCGAACAGCACCACCCGGTCACCAGGGCGTACGCCCAGCGCGACGAGGCCCGCCGCCGCGCGCCGGGCCCGCGCCGCCAGCTCGTACGAGCTCTGCCAGCGACCCTCGAACAGCAGACTGGGGTGATCGCCGAGCCGCTCGAGCGCCTGCTCGGCCCGCCGCGACAACGTCGACGGGGTGAAGGGCGTCGCGTCGGCGGTGAGGGTCACAGATCTGCTCCGGAGGGGTCGATGAGGCGGGTGACAAGACGTCGCATGAGGTCGGTGGCCTGCTCCACACCCAGGCCGCGGTCGAAGCGCAGGCTCTCCCAGCCGCCGGCGGCGGCCACCAGGTAGAGCGCGTGCAGGGCGTCCGGGCCGAGCGCCACCAGCTCGGCGGCGAAGGCATGACTGAGCTCGTCGTCGCCGGCGGCGATGAACAGCTCGCGGTTGCGGGTGAGCGTCGCCGAGGTGTGCTCGCGCAGCCGGGCGGCGCGCATCACCGGGAGCAGCGCCTCCAGCGTGCGCGCCCGGGAGTCGCAGAACAGCTCGATCCGCTCGGTCAGCGGCAGCGTCGGGTCGATGGGCACAGCCAGCTCGGCCAGCTTCTCCAGCTCGCGCGCCCCCGCCTCGGCCCACAGCGTCTCCATGTCGCTGAAGTGCCCGAACACGGTCCGCAGCGCCACCCCCGCCCGCTCGGCGACCCGCTGGGCGGTAGGCGTCAGGTCGCCCTCCTCCTGCAGTGCGAGCAGTGCGTCGACGACCGCACGGCGGGTGCGCTGACCCCGGGCCGTGCGGCCGTCCAGGGAGAGGCCGGCGTCGTTGTCGGTGGCGTCATCGGCGGGGTCGCGGCCGATCAGGGCAGTGGTCTGGCTGGAGGTCACCACACGATCCTGTCAGGAGCGGTCATCGCAGGCGACGGGGCGCGGCGGCACGCGGCTTGGCGAAGCGGCCGATGCCGCGCTCGCGCGCCTCGCCGCGGCGGACCGGCTCGACGACGCCGGTGCCGGCTGCGGCGGCCGCTGCGGGTGAGCCGGCCCGTCCGCCAAGCAGGCGCGGGCCAGGTCGCTGCTGGCCGGCGGCGTAGCCGACGCCGGCGCTGATCGCCACCAGCATCAGCAGCGCCAGGAGGCGCTCGCGGCTGT
>JBBPYI010000288.1:0-12175 GCA_038200075.1 Mycobacteriales bacterium | reverse complement strand
CTGTACCTGGTCCTGCGCGCAGCCTGCCGGGCGGACTGCCGGGTCATGCTGGCGCCGTACGCCGACCGGCCGACGCGTCGCCGCTCGTTCCTGCCCGACCTGCTGGTGGCTCGTCGCGTCGACGTCGCGACGAAGGAGATCAATGCCCCGCTGCTGCTGGCCGTCGAGGTGCTCTCGCGCTCTACCCGCTCGGTCGACCTGGTGCTCAAGCGTAGCGTCTACGAGGAGTCGGGCGTGCAGGCCTACTGGGTCGTCGACCCCCTGGTGCCCTCGGTGCGGGCCTGGCAGCTGGTCGACGGCGATTACGTCGAGCGGGGGTTCGCCCAGGGCGACGAGGTGCTCACGCTGGACGCCCCGTTCGCCGTCACGCTCACGCCGAGCGCCCTGCTCGACGGGCTGACCTAGCTGCTGGCCCCGGGCCGCTGCGACCTACTGCTTGGTCCCCGCGCTGCGCAGGTCCTCACAGGCCAGCACGACCCGCTCGGCCATGCCGGTCTCGGCCGCCTTGCCCCAGGACCGTGGGTCGTACTGCTTCTTGTTGCCGACCTCGCCGTCGATCTTGAGCACACCGTCGTAGTTGCGGAGCATGTGGTCGGCGACCGGGCGGGTGAAGGCGTACTGCGTGTCGGTGTCGACGTTCATCTTCACGACGCCGTAGTCCAGCGTCTCGCGGATCTCCGCGAGCAGCGAGCCGCTGCCGCCGTGGAAGACCAGGTCGAAGGGACGCTTGGTCCCGGTCGTGGCCCCGACCGCGTCCTGGATGTCCTTGAGGATCGACGGCCGCAGCTTGACGTTGCCGGGCTTGTAGACTCCGTGCACGTTGCCGAAGGTCGCCGCCAGCAGGTATCGGCCCTGCTCGCCGAGCCCGAGCTTGTCGGCGGTCAGCAGGGCGTCCTCGGTGGTCGTGTAGAGCTTGTCGTTGATGGCGTTCTCCACGCCGTCCTCCTCGCCGCCCACAACTCCGATCTCCATCTCCATCACGATGCGGGCGGATCGGCAGGCGGCCAGCAGCTCGCGGGCGAGCTCGAGGTTCTCGTTGAGCTCGACCGCCGAGCCGTCCCACATGTGCGACTGGAACAGCGGCTCGCGCCCGGCGTCGACCCGCTCCTGGCTCAGCGCGATGAGCGGGCGCATGTAGCCGTCGAGCTTGTCCTTGGGGCAGTGGTCGGTGTGCAGGGCGATCGTGACGTCGTAGGCCTTCGCGACATGGTGGGCGTACTCCGCCAGCGCGGTCGCGCCGAGCACCATGTCCTTCACTGTGGAGCCCGCGAGGTACTCCGCGCCGCCGGTCGAGACCTGCACAATGCCGTCGGACTGCGCCTCGGCGAAACCGCGCAGCGCGGCGTTGAGCGTCTGCGAGCTGGTGACGTTGATCGCCGGATAGGCGAAGCGCCCTTCCTTCGCGCGGTCCAGCATCGCGGCGTAGGACTCGGGGGTGGCGATCGGCACGGGAGCTCCTGGTCTGGGACGCGGGCGATACGGGCGGTGAGGCGCAGCATGCCAGAGGCCCGACACGACCACGGACCCCGCCAGACGGGACGAAACAGTCACGGACTCATCACGGTGAGGGTGTACGCCTGACGATGTCACCCCCGACTGGTAGACCGAGCGGGCCGACCTCCTCGGCGCCTCGGAAGGACACCCGCATGTCGCACCCCCCCCTCGCCCGGCGCGCCGCCGCCCTCGGCACCGCCCTTGTCGCCCTCACTGCGCCCGTCGCGTTGGCCCTGCCGGCCGGTGCGAGCGCCACGGTCAACGAGGTCGTCTACACCGCTGACGACGACAACGACGGCAACTACGCCGTCGTGCTGCGCGACCTGGAGAGCCGCCGGGTCACCACCGTCCTGCCGGCCGACCCGGTCGAGCAGTGGATCTACGACGACCCGGAGCTCTCGCCCGACGGCACGCAGGTCGTCCTGTCGACCGATCGCGGCTCGACCTCCTTCGACGAGGGGATCGCGGTCGTCGGGCGCAACGGCCTGGGCTTTCGTCGGCTGACCAGCCCGCCGAGCAGCAGCGACCCGGCCGCGCCGTACGCGATCGACGTCGCCGCCGCCTGGTCCCCGGACGGCCGCACGGTGCTGTTCACCCGCATCACGACCAACCCGGGCACGACCCCAGCCACCGTGGCCAGCGCCCTGTTCACCGTCCCTGCCGCGGGCGGCGCAGAGACCGCCGTCCCCGGAGCGGGCGACGGCTACACCGGTGACTGGAGCCCCGACGGGACCAAGATCGTCTTCGCGGCGCTGCCGTCCGGGCAGGACAGCGGCCCGCTCACGGTGGTCAACCTCGACGGCACCGGCCGCACCGCGCTCGGCCCGACGGGCCTGATGCCGGCGTGGTCGCCGGACGGGACCACCATCGCCTACGCCACCGTGACCGCCCGCGACAGCGACACCACCCGCGCCGAGGACACCACGCAGATCGCGACCGTCGCCGCGACCGGCGGCACCCAGCGCACCCTCGCCGTCACCCAGCCGACCAGCGCGCGCACCGTCGCGGAGTACCCCGCCTGGACCCCCGACGGCGAGAGCATCGTGTTCGACCTGTTCGGCTACAGCAGCACCGCCGCCTTCCCGCCCGGTGACCTGTGGGCCGTTGACCGCCAAGGCGTACGCGCCGGCCGGGTGACCACCACGCCCGGCGACGAGGCCCAGCCGCACGTGCAGGGCCCGGCTCCGGCTCCGGTCAGCGCGGGTGTCGCCTCGACCTACACCCCGGTCACCCCGAAGCGACTGCTCGACACCCGCGCCGGGGTCGGCGTCCCGACCGGCAAGATCGGGCCCGCCGGGACCGTCGACCTGGCCGTCCGCGGCGCGCAGACCGCGCAGGGCGCTGTCCCGGCCAACGCCTCTGCGGTCGTGCTCAACCTGACCGTGACCGGCACGACCGCCTCGACCGACGTGCGTGCCTACCCGGCAGGCACCCCGATCCCCGGCGCGAGCAACGTCAACGCGTCGGCTGGGCAGACCGTCCCGAACCTCGTGACCGTCCGGATCGGGGACAACGGTGCGATCACGCTGCGAAACAGCGGCGGCTCGGTCCACCTCATCGGCGACATCGCCGGCTGGTACACCCCCGACAGCGCCGGCACCGGCTTCGCGCCGCTGGACCCGAGCCGCATCCTGGACACCCGCGCCCCGGCCGTCGGCGCGCCCGCCGCCAAGGTCGGACCCAAGGGCTTCGTGGACCTGCAGGTCACCGGCTCGCTGCCGACCGCCGACGGCACCACCGTGACGGTGCCGGCCGACGCCCGCGCGGTGGTCCTGAACGTCACGGCCACCGGCGTGACCTCCGGCACGGACGTGCGGGTCTACCCGACCCCGACCGACAACGCGGTGCCCGAGGTCAGCAACCTCAACGTCCGGGCCGGCCAGACGACGCCGAACCTGGTGACCGTCGCGGTCGGTGACGGCGGCAAGGTGCGACTGCGCAACCTCGGCGGCTCGATCAGCCTGATCGCCGACCTCGCCGGCTACTACAGCCCCGGTGCCGCCGGCCGCTTCGTGCCGGTCGCGCCTGCCCGCTTCCTCGACACCCGCTCCGGGGTCGGCGCCGCGCCGATCCCGACCGCCGCCGGTGGTGTCGCCGACCTCAAGGTCGCCGGGACCCGCGGCGTGCCGATGAACGCCACCGCGGCCGTGCTCAACCTGACCGGCACCGGCGTGAGCGCGTCGACCGACGTGCGCGCCTACCCCTTCGGCGCCGGGACGGTCCCGACCGTCAGCAACCTCAACCTCACGAAGGGCGCGACGCGGGCCAACCTGACGATCGTCAAGACCGGCAGCGACGGGCGCATCCGGGTCCGCAACGGCGCCGGCAACGTCAACCTCATCGGGGACCTGGCCGGCTACTTCGTCGGCTGACCGCCCCTCGGGCTGACAGCTACCCCAGGTTGTCGGCGCGTACGTCGGCCTCGACGGCTTCGAAGGCCTTGCGGGCCGCGATCAGCACCGGGTCCCAGACGGGCGAGAACGGCGGGGCGTAGGACAGGTCCAGGCCCAGCACCTCGTCCACGCTCATCTCGTTCCAGATGCAGGCCGCCAGGGTGTCGATGCGCTTGCCCGACCCCTCCCGACCGGCGATCTGCGCGCCGAGCAGCCGGCCGCTGCGCTTCTCGGCGAGCAGCTTCACGCGGATGTCGGTGGCGCCCGGGAAGTAGCCGGCCTTGGTGGTCGAGTCCACGTGCGCCGTGACGTAGCGGTAGCCGGCCGCGTCGGCCTCGGCCTGCGACAGGCCCGTACGCGCGACCTCGAGATCGCAGATCTTGGTGATCGCGGTGCCGATCACGCCGGGGAAGGTTGCGTAGCCGCCGCCGAGGTTGATGCCCGCGACCCGGCCCTGCTTGTTGGCGTGCGTGCCGAGCGCAACCACCATCCGCTGGCCGGACAGCCGGTGCACGCTCTCGACGCAGTCGCCGGCCGCCCACACGTCGTCCACCAGCGTGCGCATCCGGGCGTCGACCGCGATGCCCCCCGACGGGCCGAGCGGGATCCCGGCCGCCACGGCCAGCGCGACGTTGGGGCGTACGCCCAGGCCCAGCACGACGAGGTCGGCGGGCAGGCGCTTGCCGGTGTTGGTGTGGACCGCGACGGCCCGGCCGTCCGCGCCGGTCTCGACGCGGGTCGCCAGCTCCCCGAAGGCCAGCCGGATGCCCATCTTCTCCACCGCGTCCCCGATGAACGCGCCGATGTCCGGGTCGAAGGTGCCGATCGGCGTCGGCGAGCGGTTGACGACCGTCACGTCGAGCCCGCGCACCTGGCAGGCCTCGGCGAGCTCCAGCCCGATGTAGCCGCCGCCGACGACCACGACCCGCTTCACCCGGCCGCTCTCGAGCTCGGCGATCAGGTCCTCACCGTCGTCGAGCACCTGCACGCCGTAGACGCCGGGGGCGTCGAAGCCGGGCGCATCGGGACGCATCGGGACGCTGCCGGTGGCGTACATCAGGCTGTCCCACGCCTGGACCTGCTCCCCGTCCGGGCCGCGGGAGGTCACGGTGCGCCCGGCCAGGTCGATCGCCACGACCTCGGTGCACATCCGCACGTCGATGTCGTTGGCGCGATGCTGCTCGGGCGAACGCGCAATGAGCTCGGCCTCGCTGCCGACGGCCCCGCCGATCCAGTAGGGGATGCCGCAAGCGGAGTAGGAGGTCGCGCGACCCCGCTCGTAGGTGATGATCTCCAGCTCGTCCAGCCCCCGCCGCTTGCGGGCCTGGCTGGCCGCGCTCATCCCGGCGGCGTCACCGCCGATGACGACCAAGCGCTCGCGAGACATGCCGTGACCCTAAGCCGCGGGGACCCCAGGCCGACGAGGCGCCGTAGCCTGACCGGGTGTCCCTCGCCGCCCAGACCACTGTGGCCCTCGGCCCGTCGTTCCTGTCCCCCGAAACGCTCATCGGCGCCGGCCTGGTCGTGCTGCTGCTCGTGGTGTTCGCCGAGAGCGGCCTGCTGGTCGGGTTCTTCCTGCCGGGTGACTCGCTGCTGTTCACGACCGGACTGCTGATCAGCACCCGCGACATCCTGCCGCTGTGGCTGGTGCTGCTCACCGTGCCGATCGCGGCGATCGCCGGTGACCAGGTGGGCTATCTGATCGGACGCGAGGCCGGTCCGCGGGTGTTCAACCGCCCCGACTCGCGGCTGTTCCGGCGGGAGTTCGTGGACAAGGCGTACGACTACTTCGAGCGCTACGGCCCGCGCACGATCGTGTTGGCCCGCTTCGTGCCCATCGTCCGCACCTTCGCTCCCGTCGTTGCTGGGGTCAGCAAGATGCACTACCGGACGTTCATCACCTACAACATCATCGGCGGCGTGCTCTGGGGCGTCGGCGTGGTGTTGCTGGGCTACTTCCTCGGTGGGATCGCCTTCGTGGCCAACAACGTCGAGGCCATCATCCTGGCGATCGTGGCGATCTCGGTGCTGCCCATCGCCTTCGAGCTGCTCCGGGCCCGGCGCTCCCATCGCTCGACACCGACCGACTGAGGCTGCCAACCGAAGCGTCACCGCGTACGTCCTCGTTGTCGAGGAGGTGAGGTGGCCAGCGAGGTCGACGTGTCGTTCAGCGCTTTCGTCGCTGCGCGCTCGCGGCATCTGCTGCATGCCGCCCACCTGCTCACCGGTGACCGCCACCGGGCCGAGGACCTGCTGCAGACCGCGCTGACGAAAGCATATCTGCGCTGGGACCGGATCGACGAGCCGGAGGGGTACGTGAGGCGCACCATGGTCAACGCCCACACCGACTGGTGGCGCAGGAAGCCCTGGCGCGAGCAGAGCACCGACGCGGTGCCCGACCTGCCGGCGCCGGATCCTGCGTCGTACGAGGTGCGTGACGCGGTGCTGTCCGCCCTGGCCACGCTCAGCAGTCGGCAGCGCGCGGTGGTCGTACTGCGCTACTACGAGGGGCTCTCGGAAGCCGAGATCGCCGCCACGCTGGGCTGCTCGGCCGGCACCGTCAAGAGCGCGGCCTCCAGGGCGATGGCCAAGCTGCGCGTGCATCCCGGGCTGGGGTGGTCGTGAGCGAGCCTGACCTGCGAGCCCTGCTGGGCGCGCCCGCGCTGGATCTTGAGCCGCCGGCCGACCTGGTCGAGGGCGTACGCCGCGGCGCCCGTCGGGTCAGGCGTCGCAGGGCCGTCGGCGGGGCGGCGCTTGGGGTCGTCGCCCTCGTAGGGGTGGTCTCGGTCGTGCCGCGACTGGGCGGCGACCGGCCCATCACCGGGCAGGTCGCGCTCGCCCCCGACTCCCGCTTCCCCGCCGCCACCACGCCGATCGCCGTGCTCGAGCAGCTCAACGGCGGGGAGGTCGTGACCTACTTCGAGGGCGCCCGCTGGTGCACCGCGAGCTCTCGCGCCGACACCACGACAGCCTGCTCACGCAACGTCGGCGCGGTCGTGCAGCCCTTCGCCTTCCTGCGCGGGCAGGGCACCGAGTCGCTGTCCGTCGACGCCGACGGCCTGGTCGCCGGCCTGCTCGGCGACGGGATCGCCAGCGTCGAGGTAGAGCTCGCGGACGGCACGACGGTCAGCGCGCAGAGCGCCCAGCCCGCCGGCTTCGTGCGCGCCGTCTGGTGGCTGCGGGTGCCCGCCGGCGGCGTGGTCGTGGGCTACAGCGCACGTGACGGCAGCGGCGAGGTGGTGACGCGGCGCTGACCCCGCCAGGGTCACCACCTGCGCCGGGTCAGACGTCGAGGGTCTTGACCGGCCAGTCCGGTACGTCGGACAGGGCCGAGCTGCTGCCCAGCTGCTCGCGGCTGATGACGCTGATCCGCCCGTTGGTCTCCAGCACGACGGCGGCCACCAGATCCAGGCCGCCGACACCGCTGTTGCGCACCGCCTGCAGCAGGCTGTCGCCGCTGATCCGCTCGCTGCGCAACGCCTGGTCCAGCAGCTCGCCGTCGCGCACCAGCAAGGTCGGTCGGGCCGTGATGGTGCGCCGAGCCAGCTTCCAGCGGGAGGTCAACAGCGCGACGATGAGCTGCAGCACGCACAGCAGGGCCAGCGCCAGCGCACCCTCGGCCAGGGCGACCTCGGAGGAGAGCAGCACCGTCGCCAGGGTCGATCCGAGGGCCACGCTGACGATCAGGTCGAAGGCGTCGAGCTGAGCCAGGGTCCGCTTGCCGGTCAGCCGGATGACCGCCAGCAACCAGACGTAGCCGAGCGTCCCCAGAACCAGCACGCGGAGCAGGTCATACCCGCGGTCGTAAAACATGGGCCCGCCCTACCCCGTGCGCCGCCGTCACACCGTCCGGTTGGACGGCGGTCATCGGGGGCAGCCATTGCAAAGATCACCGCGCGGGCGGTGCCATGACGGACGGAGCACGAGATGGCCCTGCCCGGACCCAGGCAGGTCGTACGAATCAGCAAGGACGCCCTACGAAGCCAGGTCTGGCCGCTGCCGACGATTGGCGTGGTCCTTGCCGTGCTCGCCGGCGTCCTGCTGCCCCAGCTCGACAAGGAGGTGGGGGGCAGCATCCCGGACGGCCTCAAGGACTACCTGTTCGGCGGTGGCGCCGAAGCCGCCCGCAGCGTGCTCAACGCCATCGCCAGCTCGCAGATCACCGTCACCTCGCTGACCTTCTCGCTGACGGTGGTGACCCTGCAGCTGGCCAGCAGCCAGTTCTCACCCCGACTGCTGCGCACCTTCAGCCGAGACCGCTTCGTGCACGTGACGCTGGCGATGTTCCTGGCGACCTTCACCTACGCGCTGACGGTGCTGCGCACGGTGCGGACCAGCACCGACGGGCAGGACGTCTTCGTCCCGCAGATCTCGGTGACCTTCGCTTTCTTGCTCGTGCTCGCCAGCGTCATCGGTCTGGTGCTGTTCCTGGCCCACCTGGCCCGCGAGATCCGCGTCGAGACGATGCTGAAGAAGGTCCACTCGGACGCCTCAGGGACCCTGCGCGACCTGCTGCCGCCGCGGGGGGAGACCCGCGCTCCGGGCGAGGGGCTGCCGACGCCGCCGATCGACGCCTGGCCGCTGCTCGCGCCGTCATCGGGCTTCCTGACCTCGGTCGACGACCAGCGTCTGATGGAAACGGCGGTCAAGAACGGCGTCGTGGTCTGGCTCGACCACCAGCCGGGCGGGTCGCTGATCCGCGGTACGCCAATGGGCGCCTTCTGGCCCTGCGACGGCGCCGAGGCCGCCTCCGACCCCGACGAGCGATCCAGGTTGCACGACGCCATTGCCGCCGCGGTGCAGACCGGTTTCGAACGCACTCCGGTGCAGGACGTCGCCTTCGGGCTGCGGCAGCTCACCGATGTGGCGAGCAAGGCGCTCTCGCCGGGCATCAACGACCCGACGACGGCGGTGCACGCACTGGACCACAGCTCGGCGCTGCTGTGCGAGCTCATCGGGCGCGAGCTGGGGTCGCGAGTCATGAAGGACGACGACGACCGGGCCCGGGTCGTGCTGCGCCGACCGGACCTGGCTGACCTGCTGGAGCTGGCCCTGTCCCAGCCGCGCAGCTACGGCGCCGCCGACCCGCTGGTTCTGGGGCGCATCGCGTCCCTGCTGAGCGAGGTGGGCTGGACGGTGACCGAGCCGCACGAGCGGCGGGTGGTGGCCGAGCAGCTCACCCGGCTGATGGCCACGGTCGCCGTCCAGGACTTCGACCACGTCGAGCGCGCCCGCATCACCAACATGGTCGACGTCGCCCATCTGGCCCTGTCGCGGCAGTGGGCCCCGGTCGACGCCTTCGGCCGCTCGCACGAGCACGAGCGCACGCCGGGTCTGCAGCAGACGTCGAGCTAGGCGAGTCCGAGGTCCTGGAGCGAGTACGCCGACAGATACGGCACGCCCTGCGCCTCGATCTTCTCCCTGGCCCCGGTTGCCCGGTCGGCGATCGTGGCGACCGCCACCACGGTCGCGCCGGCCTCCCGGCAGGCTGCGACGGCGGCCAGGGGCGACTCGCCGGTCGTCGTGGTGTCCTCGACCACCAGGACCCGCCGGCCGGCGATGTCCGGGCCCTCGACCTGACGCTGCAGGCCGTGCGCCTTGGCGGCCTTGCGGACGAAGAAGGCGTCGAGCGTACGGCCGGCCGCGTGCGCACCGTGCAGCATCGAGGTGGCGACCGGGTCGGCGCCCGCGGTCATGCCGCCGACCGCGTCGAAGGCCAGCTCGGCCGTCAAGTCGAGCATGACGGCGCCGACCAGCGGCGCAGCCCGGCCCGACAGCGTGATGCGGCGCAGGTCGACGTAGTAGTCGGCCTCCCGGCCGGAGGACAGGGTGACCCGTCCCTGGACGATGGCCAGCTCGCGGACCAGGGACAGCAGCTCTTCACGGTCGCTCATGCGGACGAGTGTGGCAGCCGCCGCCCACTACGCTGACGGCAACCACCACCCGCACCAGGAGGCATTCCCGTGAACCGCACCGAGCTCGTCACCGCCGTCGCTGAGGCCAGCGGCCAGCCCAAGCCCGCCGTCGAGCAGGTCCTCTCGGCCCTCACCAGCGTCGTCGGCGAGGCCCTCGTCGCCGGCGACAAGGTCACCATCGCCGGTCTGCTGACCGCCGAGCGGGTCGAGCGCGCCGAGCGTCAGGGCCGCAACCCGCAGACCGGTGAGGCGCTCACCATCGCCGCCTCCAGCGGCGTCAAGCTGACCCCCGCCAACGCGCTCAAGGCGCAGGTCAAGGGCTCCTGACGACAGGACTGCCGGACCCCCAGCGGGACCGGTAGCCGTCCTTGGCTGGCAACGCCGGCGTCGACGGCGCTCAACGCCGTCGTCGCCGGCGGCCGCTAGGCCGGACGGCGACCCGGGAAACGGCTCTGCAGCGCCCGGAGGACGGCCCGCTGGGCGCCCGGCGGCACCAGCCGGGTTGCCGCGACGATGGCCTTGTACTGCGCGCCCGGCACGCTCAGCGAGCGGCCGGCGTCAAGGTCGGTCAGCGCCGCCCGGACGACGGCGTCGGCCTGCAGCCACATCCGGTCCGGGATGCCGCTGGTGTCCATGTCTGCCCGGCTGTGGAACTCGGTCCGCGTGAAGCCGGGCGCGAGCGCCAGCACCTTGACGCCGGCATCGGCGTACTGCAGGTGGAGTGACTCGCTGAAGTTGGTCACCCACGCCTTGCTGGCGCTGTAGGTCGCGGCGCGGGCGCCCGGCGCGAAGCCCGCGACGCTGCTGACGTTGACGATGCTGCCGGCTCCGCGCGCGACCATCGGGGCGAGCGCTGCGTGGGTCAGGCGCATGACAGCCCGGACGTTCAGACGCAGCAGGTGCTCCTCGTCGTCCCGGTCGACCTCGTGGAAGGCGCCCTTGGTGCCCAGCCCGGCGTTGTTGACCAGCACGTCCAGGCCCTCGCCGCAGCGCCACTCAACCCGCGCGCACCCGTCGTCGGAGGCGAGGTCGGCGGGCAGGACCTCCACCGCCACGCCGTACGACCGCAGCTGCATCGCGGAGCTGTCGAGCCGGGCGGCGTCGCGGGCCACCAGCACCAGGTCGTGCCCGCGCGCCGCGAGCTGCCGCGCGAACTCCGCGCCGATGCCTGCCGTCGCCCCTGTCACCATCGCCGTCGTCATGCGCCAGAGGCTAGGCCCCACCCCCTTGCGTCCTGCTCAGAGGAGCCCCCTCAGCACTGGTCTGCAGGACGCAGCAGGTGCGGCGTTGTCACACGTTTGTGTCATTCGCGTGCTTTGATCTTGCGTGTCTTTTTTCGCGTTCCTGGAACGCCAGGGTGAGCGCGTGCTGCGTCTCGGGCTCGAGCACCTCGTGCTGGTGCTCGCCGCGCTCGCTATTGGCACCGTCATCGGCGTGGCCCTGGGGGTCGTGGTGGCCCGTCGGCCCCGCGCCCGGGCGCTCGTGCTCGGCTCGACCGGTCTGATCCTGACGATCCCGTCGTTCGCGCTGTTCACGCTGTTGTTCGGGTTCATCGGCCGGCTCGGCACCGCGGTGGTGCTGCCGGGGCTGGTGCTCTACTCCCTGCTGCCGATCGTGCGCAACACCGTCACCGGCCTGCTCGGGGTGGACCCGGCGGTCGTGGAGTCGGCCAAGGGCGTCGGCATGGGCCCGGTCCGCCGACTGCTGCGCATCGAGCTGCCCCTGGCCTGGCCGGTGGTCCTGACCGGCGTCCGGGTGTCGGGCGTCCTGCTCGTGGGCATTGCAGCTCTGGGCACGCTGGTCGGGGGTCCCGGTCTCGGCGAGCTCATCTTCTCGGGCCTGCGCATCATCGGCAGCCCCAACGCCGCGAACCTCGCCCTCGCCGGCACCCTCGGCGTCGTCGTCATCGCCGTCCTGCTCGACCTGCTGTTCCTGGTCATCACTCGACTCACCACCTCCAAAGGGATCCGATGACCGCACCCCGCCACGCCATGATCTCGCTCGAGAAGCTCACCAAGCGCTACCCGGGGCAGGACGAACCGGCGGTCCGGGCGCTGGACCTGGAGATCCCCGAGGGCGAGATCGTCGTGCTCGTCGGCCCGTCCGGCTGCGGCAAGACGACGACCATGAAGATGATCAATCGGATCATCGAGCCGAGCTCGGGCACGATCCGACTGATGGGCGAGGACGTGACCGTCTCGCCGCCGGACGAGCTGCGCCGCCGTATCGGCTACGTGATCCAGCAGGTCGGCCTGTTCCCGCACCTCACGATCGCCGACAACGTCGCGACCGTGCCGCGGCTGCTGAAGTGGTCCTCGGACCGGGCCAAGGCCCGCGTCGACGAGCTGCTCGACCTCGTCGGAATGGACCCGT
>JBBPYI010000287.1:0-6124 GCA_038200075.1 Mycobacteriales bacterium | reverse complement strand
GCAGAACGGCCGCTACGGCCCGTACGTCAGCAGGGGCAAGGAGTCGCGCTCGGTCGAGTCCGAGGACAAGCTGCTGACGATCACGCTCGAGGAGGCGCTCGCGCTGCTCGCCGAGCCCAAGAAGTACGGCCGGCAGGCCTCGGCGCCCAAGCCGCCGCTCAAGGAGCTAGGTGTCGACCCGGTGTCGCAGGAGAAGATGGTCGTCAAGGAGGGGCGCTTCGGCCCGTACGTCACCGACGGGACCACCAACGCCTCGCTGCGCAAGGGCGACACCCCCGAGGACCTCACCGACGAGCGGGCCAGCGACCTGCTGGCCGAGCGTCGCGCCCGTGGCCCGGTGGTGAAGAAGACGACCAAGAAGGCGCCGGCCGCGAAGAAGGCTCCCGCGAAGAAGGCGGCAGCCAAGAAGGCGCCCGCGAAGAAGGCTCCGCCCGCCTAGCGGTCCTCGATCATCGGAGCATCCACAGGGCGTGCGTGCTGTGGCTGCTCCGGTATCGCTGGGCCCGGGTCGTAGGCTCCCCGACGTGACGACAGCTGCGGTCTCCGTGGGCCGCGGGCCGAGGGCTGCCCTGCGCAACGACAACTTCCGCAAGCTCTACAGCGCCCTGGTGCTGTCCAGCTTCGGCGACTGGCTGGGTTTTCTGGCCACGACCGCACTGGCCGCTGCGCTGGTCGACTCCTTCCAGGGCAAGGCGTACGCCACCGGCGGCGTCCTGGTCTTCCGCCTGCTGCCGGCGGTGCTGTTCGGACCGCTGGCCGGCGCCTTCGCCGACCGGTGGGACCGCCGGCACACGATGGTCACCTGCGACGTCATCCGCTTCGCACTGTTCCTGTCGATCCCGCTGGTCGGGTCGGCGGCCAGCACGGGCACCACGCTGATCTACCTGCTCATCGCGTCGTTCCTCATCGAGTCGGCCAGCCTGTTCTGGATCCCGGCCAAGGAGGCGTCGGTCCCCAACCTGGTGCCGCGCGAGCAGCTCGAGGGCGCCAACCAGCTGACCCTGATCGCGACCTACGGCTCGGCGCCCGTCGCGGCATTGGTGTTCGGCGCCCTGAGCCTGGTGTCCCGGGCGCTCGGCAACGGCTTCGACTACTTCAGCACCGGCCGCGTCGACCTCGCGCTCTACGTCAACGCCGCGACGTTCCTGTTCGCCGCCGCCACTGTCTTCCGGCTCAAGGACCTCCCGAGCCCGGTCCGTCGCGACCGGACCGAGGAGGCCCCCACGGTGCTGGCGAGCCTGCGCGAGGGGCTGGCCTTCATGGGGCGTACGCCGCTGGCGCGCGGGCTGCTGGTCGGGATGCTCGGCGCACTGGCCGCGGGCGGCGCGATCATCGCCCTCGGGCGGCTCTACGCCGAGTCGGTCCTGGCCGGCGGCGACGCGGCGTACGCCCTGCTGTTCGGGGCCATCTTCACCGGCATCGCGCTGGGGGTGGCGCTCGGGCCCGTCGCGCTCGGGGATCTGTCCCGCAAGCGCGTCTTCGGCCCGTCCATCGTCGGCGCCGGCGCGTCGCTGGTCGTCATGGCACTGGTGCCCAACCTGTTCCTCGCGACGGTGGCGACGCTGCTGGTCGGGGCGTTCGCCGGGGTGGCGTACGTCGTGGGCATCACCCTGCTGGGCCTGGAGGTCGACGACGAGATGCGCGGTCGCACCTTCGGCCTGGTGCAGTCCCTGATGCGCATCGACCTGCTGCTGGTCACCGCGACGACGCCGTTCATCGCCGGCACGATCGGTGTGCGCGAGGGCCCGGCCGGCATCACCATCAACGGCGTCGCCGTCGTGCTGTTCACCGGCGGGATGATCGCTCTGATCGTCGGGGTCCTGAGCTTTCGCCAGATGGACGACCGGCCGGGGGTGCCGCTGCGCCGCGACCTGATGCGCCGACTGCGGCGTACGCCCCCCGAGCCCACCCACCGCGGAACGTTCGTGTCGTTCGAGGGTGGTGAGGGCGCCGGCAAGACGACCCAGATCGGGCTGCTCGCGACCTGGCTCGCCGAGCGTGGCCACGAGGTGGTCGTCACCCGCGAGCCCGGTGCGACTCCGCTCGGCGCGCAGGTGCGCGCCCTGCTGCTCGACCCGGAAGCCACCGTGGCGCCGCGCGCCGAGGCGATGCTCTACGCCGCCGATCGCGCCCAGCACGTGGAGCAGGTCGTCCGTCCGGCGCTGGAGCGCGGAGCGGTCGTCGTCAGCGACCGCTACGTCGACAGCTCGCTGGCCTACCAGGGCGCCGGGCGCGAGCTCGACGTCGAGGAGGTCGCGAGGCTCTCGGCCTGGGCGACGGCAGGCCTGCGCCCGGATCTCGTCGTCCTGCTCGACGTCGACCCCGAGGTGGGGCTGTCCCGCGCGGGTGGCTCGGGCGGCCTGGACCGTATCGAGGCGGAGTCGCTGGACTTCCACGCCCGGGTGCGGCAGGGGTTCCTGGACCTCGCCGCGGACGACCACGCGCGCTATCTGGTGCTGGCGGCCGACCAGCCCGCCGAGGTCGTGCACGAGCTGGTGACCGCGCGGCTGGCCGATCTGGTCGCCGCCCGGGAGCTGGCCAGCACGTGAGCGTCTTCGACGACCTGGTCGGCCAGGAGCGCGTCGTCGCGCAGCTGCAGGCCGCTGTGGCCGCCGCCGCCCGGCTCATCAGCGGCGAGGCCGAGGGCGCCGGCGGCATGACCCACGCCTGGCTGTTCACCGGCCCGCCCGGCTCGGGGCGCTCGGTCGCCGCCCGGGCCTTCGCCGCCGGGCTGCAGTGCGAGCGCGGCATCGGATGCGGTCACTGCACCGCCTGCGACCAGGCCCTGTCCGGCCACCACCCGGACGTCGCGGTGATCGTGCCGGAGAAGCTCTCGCTCGGGGTCAAGGAGGCCCGCGAGATCATCCTGCGCTCCTCGCGGGCCCCGACGCTGGGCCGGTGGCAGGTCACCCTCATCGAGGACGCCGACCGGCTGACCCCCGACGGCACCAACGCCCTGCTCAAGGCGCTGGAGGAGCCGCCGCCGCACAGCGTGCTGCTGCTGTCGGCGCCGAGCATCGCCGATCTGCTGCCGACGGTGCGCTCGCGCTGCCGGCTCGCCCCGCTGCGCACTCCGCCGCCCGAGGCGGTGGCGGAGGTCCTCGTACGCCGTGACGGGGTCGACCCGGCGATGGCCGCCTTCGCCGCCCGTGCCGCGCAGGGCCACATCGGCCGGGCCAAGCGACTGGCGACCGACGAGGTCTCGCGGCGCGAGCGGCACGACGTGCTCATGCTCCCGCGCTCGCTGCAGGGCGTCGGCTCCGCGCTCGGCGCCGCCCGGGCGCTGTTCGACGCCGCGCACGAGGAGGCCGAGCGGTTGACCGCCGGCCGCGACGCGGGGGAGAAGGAGTCGCTGTCGACCGCGCTGGGTGCCGGCGCGACCGGCAAGGGCGTCACCGGCGCCGTACGCCGTTCGGCCTCGGCCCTCAAAGACCTGGAGAAGCAGCAGAAGTCGCGCACCACCCGCACCCAGCGCGACACCCTGGACCGGGCGCTGGTCGACCTCGCGGCCTTCTACCGCGACGTGCTGACGCTCCAGCTGCGCACCGGCACGTCGCTGGTGCACGGCGATCTGTCCGAGCAGGCCTCCGTGATCGCCCGGGCGACCCGGCCCGAGTCCACCCTGCGCCGCATCGACGCCGTCCTCGCCTGCCGGGACGCCCTGGATGCCAACGTCAATCAGCTGCTCGCCGTCGAGGCGATGGCCCTGGCGCTGCGGACCGGTTGATCGTGGGTCTGGTCTGCGCCGTCAGCTTCAGCCGCCACGGCCGGCTGCACTACCTCGATCCGGGGACCTGGTCCGTGGCGGTCGGAGACCAGGTCCTGGTCCCCACCGACGGCGGGACCGAGGTCGCCGAGTGCGTCTGGGCCGCCGAGTGGGTCGGTGAGGCGTACGCCCTGCCCGTCGTCGCTGGTCTGGCCGGGCCGGCCGACCTCGCCCGGGACGAGGCCAACCGCCGGCGCAAGGCCGAGGTCCGGGTGGCGGGCAAGCGGCTGGTGCGCGAGCACGGCCTGGCCATGAAGGTCGTCGCCGTCGACCTCCTGGACCGGACCCGCACGGCGGTCGTCTTCTTCACCGCCGACGGGAGGATCGACTTCCGCGAGCTGGTCCGCGACCTGGCCCGGACCCTGGACCTGCGGGTCGAGCTGCGGTCGATCTCGGCCCGCGACGACGCCAAGGTGCAGGGCGGCATCGGGCCGTGCGGTCGCGACACCTGCTGCTCGAGCTTCCTCAAGGACTTCGAGCCGGTGACCCTGCGGATGGCCAAGGACCAGGACCTGCCGCTGGACCCGCTCCGGATCTCCGGGGCCTGCGGCAAGCTGCTGTGCTGCCTGAAGTACGAGCACCCGCTGTACGCCGACTTCCTGGCCCGCGCCCCGGCGCTGGGGGCCTCCGTCGACGGCGGCACCGTGGTGGCCCACGACGTGCCGCGCGGCGAGGTGGTCGTCGCGGACGGCGCCGGCGGCCGTACGCCCTGCAGCCTGGCGTCGGTCTGCGGGCCCCGGCGAGCCCACGACACCCGCTGAGCTGACGCAGATCGCGCGTTCGGGGTGCAGGAGCCGCCGGCAACCGCCACGATCGGCGCGTGCGCCCCCCTGCCGACCCGCCGCGTGATCTGGTCCAGGCCGTACGGGACCTGCGGCGCCTGCGCGAGGAGGGCGAGAGCTACGGCGACATCGCCCAGGCCTGCGGTCTGACCCGGAGTCGAGTCGTCCAGCTGCTGCAGCGCACCGTTCCCCGCCAGCGCCCCGAGCTGGCTCACAGCAGCGGGACCGAGAGCGTGGGCAGCGGAACCGGCAGCGAGGGAAGCAGGCCGCCCGAGCCCGACGTGCTCGAGGACGGCGACGGGGAAGGCGACGCGCTCGGACCGGGCTGGGGCGCCACGGGCGGTGCGGGGCTCGACGACGGGCGCGGCGCGGGGCTCGACGAAGGCTGAGTCGGCTGTGGCTGCTGCGGGTCGGTCAGCTCGGGGGACAGGAACGAGCTGCGGGCGGTGTTCCAGTGCGTCTGCAGGTAGCTGCCCCTGGGCGCGGCGGTGGAGAAGTAGTCATCGTTGCGGCAGTCCAGCCGCAGTTGCTGATCCTCGGCGCACACCGATCGCTGGGTCGAGCGGGCCGTCCTGTCGTCGTAGCACATGACGTCGATGCCGTCGCTGCAGTGGAACCCACCAGTGGAGTTGGCGGCTGAGCGCTGCACCCCGCCGAGCATGTGGACCAGCTCGTGCGCCTCCGCCTTGCCCCAGCAGGAGCGGTCGACCCGGGCGTACGACGGGCGCTCGGAGTTGTTGAGGTTGGCCAGGCCCGGCTGGTCGTCGGAGTAGGTCGTGCCGATCCCGCACAGCCCGGTCGTGTCGGCCCAGACGAGGTACTTGGAGCTGTCGGCGTGCAGCCCCCGGGCCTCAAGCGCGTCGATGGTGTCGGTGAAGCTGGCGAACGCCTTGCTGGGCAGTACGACGTTGAGCACCGCCAGCACGCAGTTCGGACCGGCGGTGGTCGCGAAGCGCAGGTGCCGCCGTCCGCCGGTTCGCTGGGCACTGCGGTCGAACTGCGCGTCGAGCGCGCCGGCCCAGGAGCGCACCGACGCCGCCGTGGCGGCGAAGCGGTCGGTCGAGCCCTCGGGTCGGGCGTAGACGGCGCGGATGCGCGGACCGCTGGTGCCGTCGCCGTAGCAGCCCAGCGGCGAGTCGGCCTCGGCGAACTCCAGCGTGCCGGCCTCGGAGATCGGAGCCTGGGCGACCGGCTGCGGCGGGCGGGTGTCGTCACCGTGCACGCACACCGGGATGCCGCGGCTGCTGGTGCTGCACTCCAGGCCGGCTGCCCGCTGCTCGGACAGCACCGCCTCTTCACCGGCGCGCGGTGCCCGCGCCGCGACCTGAGTCGCGGTGGTCACGGCGCCGGCCCGAACCGCAGTGGCGACGGTGGCGACCGGTGCAGCGGGGGTTGTGGCGGCTGCCTGGTCGGCCAAGGCGGCGGCGCTCGCCGCTCCCTGCAGCGGCGCGGCCGCCGCTGAAGGGGCGGCCGGTGAGCCGCCGAGGTGGCTGCCAAGCAGAGCGAGGGCCGTGACGGCGGCCAGTCCGCAGCCGAGGCGGCGGCGGGTGCGGGGGGACGTGGAAGGGGTCACGTG
>JBBPYI010000286.1:0-4742 GCA_038200075.1 Mycobacteriales bacterium | reverse complement strand
TCAGCGTCATCGCCAACCACCCGCCGACGCCCCAGTCGGTGGCGCATCTGGGCAGCCACCAGTTCGACAAGGAGAACGGCGACGTGCTCTACCAGTTCCGCGTCGGCGACTTCGCGCTGGGCTATCACGACACCAGCGGCCCCAACAAGGAGCTCGCGCCCAAGGTCTACGACGCGCTGCGCGCGCTGCCCAAGACCGATGTCGAGGTCGCGTCGGTGCAGGGCTTCGGGCAGTTCACCAACGGCGGCCGCGACTTCCGGCTGATGATCGAGGCGCTGCGGCCGCAGGAGCTGCTGCCCGGCCACCACGACAACTGGCTGCCGGGGCTGTCGACGCGGGGGGCCTACTACCGGCCGTACGTCGTGGACGAGCTGCGGCGCATCCCGGTCGCGCAGCGTCCGGTGCTGCACTGGGTGGAGGACCCGGCCGACTACGTCACGCCGATCGTCTACGACGTGAACGACGCCCGCTGGAAGCGGTGAACCTCAGTCGCCGAGGACCCCGCTGTGCACCAGGGTCTCGGCGACCTTGCGCAGCACGTGGTTGCCCTCCTGGCTGACCCGGGCAGCCTCCGACGTAACCCGGCGCCGGCCCAGGACCACGCTGATCGAGCCCTCGTCGCACCCCGGGACCAAGGCGACCGCGGCCTTGACGATCTCGCTGAGCGTGTCCTCCGGATCGCCCTGCTGCTGTACGAGGCGGGCGAAGCGCGCGAACTGGACAGCGAGCCCGTCCTCACCGGCAGAGCTGTCGGTGTCCTGGTCGGACGGCAGACCGCGCGTGGGCAGACTCGATTCGACAGCCGGGGCACCGCGCGACCGCCAGGTGACTGTCCGTGTGGTGCGGTTCCGTCGCCCGGCGACGATCTCGGCCTTGGTCACGACAGGGCGGCAGGGGCCGGCAGCGAGAACATCGGGTCTGGTCCGTTGCCCGGCGAGGCGAGATTCTTCTCGGCCACCCCAGACCTCCCCGCGGACCTGCTGGACGCGCTGGAGGAGCCGACCTGCCTGGCCCGCGGCGGCGACGTCGCGAGCGGGCATCGGCGCCTGGGTTCAGAGCTGCCTGCGGGGAGCCTGGAAAGCTGGTGGCGCGCGGCCTGCGACACGTCCTGGCCGGACAGCGGGACAGCTTCTGGCAGGACTACGCCTGCCACAGCCCGGACGCGGAGGGCTGGCGCAGCGTACTGATCCACTGCCTGCCGGGGCGGCGGGCGCTGATCCGGCACGTCGACACCACTGAGCGGGTGCGGGTGCTGACCGCGCTGGAGCGCGCCGAGACCTGTGACGCGCTGAAGGTTCTGATGAACCGTCAACTGTTCACCAGCCGGGTCGCCCAGGTGCTGCTCGCGACCGGCCGCGGGAGGGACCTCGCGCGCAGCCTGCAGGAGCCGTTCGTGACGGCGTCCACCACCGTGACCCTGACCGCGAGCACCGGCGTCGCCGCGGGCGGGTGCCGCAGACGGCAGTGCAGCTGCTGGCCGACGCCGACGCCGCGCGCAACCGGGCGCGGGGTCAGGGCGGCGGCCGTACCAGCGTGTGGTTCTCGTCGCTGCGCAACGGCGTGGCCGACCAGCTGCAGCTGGAGCAGGAGATCCGCATCGGCCTGGAGTGTGGGCAGTTCGTCCTGCAGTACCAGCCGATGGTGGACCTGATCGCCCGGCAGGTGACGGGGGTGGAGGCCCTGGTGCGCTGGCAGCACCCCCGACGGGCTGCGCATGCCGGACGCGTTCATCCCCTGCGCGGAGCAGAGCGGCGCCATCGTGCCGCTCGGCAGTTGGGTCCTGCATGAGGCGTGTCGGCAGGCCGCCGCCTGGTCGTCAACTTCTCGGCCCGGCAGATCAGCCACCCCGACGTGATCACCGACCTGCGCCACGCGCTGGACAGCACCGGCCTGCCACCCCAGCGGCGGCTAGTCGAGGTGACGGAGTCGATGCTGCTGGAGGACTCCGAGCTGGCCGTCGGTGCGTTCACCACCATCCGAGCCCTGGGTGCCGGCACAGCGATCGACGACTTCGGGACCGGCTACGGCTCGCTGCTCTCTCTCAAGCGCTACCCGGTCTCGGTGGTGAAGCTCGACCGTTAGTTCGTCGCCGGCCTGGGCAGCCGACACGACGACGAGGCGATCGTGACGAGCATCGTGGGGCTGGCGCACTCGGTCGGGGCCGTGTGCATCGCGGTGGGCGTGGAGACCGTCGAGCAGTACGACGCCCTGCGCCGGATGGGCTGCGAGTTCGGCCAGGGCTACCTGTTCGGCCGGCCGGTGCCCGCGGGGGAGCTGCCGCAGGCCGTCGTGGACTGCGAACGGCTGCTGGCGGCGCACGAGGGGACCGGGCCCTGACGGGGGAGAGGTCTGGGCACGCCGCCGGGCTTCTGGCAAGGGGTGCAGCGGCATCTGTGGATGACGGAAGCTGCCTGTCCACAGGTGATGTGCTTGCGACAAGGTCTTGACGGCAGGTGATTCCGGCGTACGATAGAACACATGTTCGATCAACGGTCGTCTCCGGAGCAGCAGCAGCCTGTCGCTGCCACCGACTGGGCGATTCCTGGCGTGGCCCGGCCGGTGGCGCCGGTGACAGTCAGCCCGCAGGTGCAGGCTCTGGTCGACGCCGTGCTGGTGGTCGGCGGGCAGGATCCGGCCGTGCTGGCCCCGGCGCAAGCGCTGATCGACGTGCAGGCGCTGCTGGCTGCCGGCCGTCAGCTCCAGACGGTGCTGCTTGCACGGGTCGGTGATGTCGATGCCCGCCGGCTGCACGAGCTCGATGGCGCGACCTCAACCAGCTCGTGGATGCAGCAGCAGCACAGCTCGCTCGGCACAGACAGCGTCCGCCTGGCCCGCCGGCTCTCAAGCCTGCCCGCGGTGCGCAGCGCGCTGGCCGACGACGCGCTCAGCGTCGAGGCCGCCGGACGGCTGAGCAAAGCACTCGCGGTCCTGCGCCCGGTCGTGGACCGGCACGACGGACTCATCGACGGCCAACCCGCCGAGCAAGCCCTGACCGGGGTCATCAACAACGGCGTGGTCGAGCTGTTCTGCCAAGCCCTCGGCGGTCTGTCCGACGACGACCCCCGTCTGGTCGAGCTCGTCGCGCTCCTGGCCGAGGTTCAGGCGTCCGGCGCCAGCCAGATCGAGCGGCTCGAAACAGCATTCGTGCTGCTCGCGACCCGGATCGAGCCGTGGCAGCTGCCTGGAGCCTTGCAGCTGCTCACCGACGCGCTGCTGCCGAACGAGTTGGAGAGGCGCGCCGCGAAAGGTGAAGACAACGCCGGTCTGACGCTCAAGCGCCACAGTGACGGCAGCGGCTGGCACCTGGCCGGTGATCTGGACGCGGAGACCGGCGAGCTGCTGCACACCGTGCTGGCCGCCGAGCAAGCCGTCGACCCCGACAATCCGGTCGACACCGACGCCTGGCGGCAGCTGCGCGACGGCGGCTGGCAGTCCGGCCAGGACCTCCCCGACACCGGCACGCCCCGATCGGTGCGACAGCGCCGGCACGACGCGCTCAACCACGCGCTACGCCGCCTGCTCGACAGCGCCGCCCTGGGCAGCCGAGACAAGACCGCACCGCACATCTCGGTCCTGATCGGCATCGACGCGCTGCACGGCGAGCCCGGGGCGCTGCCGGCCGTCGGAGCCTCCGGCGCCAGCCTGCCGCTGACGCTCGTCCGGCAGTGGTGGTGCGACAGTCAGGCCACCCGGTTCATCCTCAGCCTGGGACGCAAGGTCATCGAGACCAGCCACACCGAACGCACCCTCAAAACCCACGAACGGCGGGCCAAGCACACCGAGACCGGCGGATGCTGCCAGGCCACCGGCTGCTCGGCCGGACCAGGACGACGGCTCATCCCCCACCACGCCGACCCGTGGTCGAAAAGCCACGCCACTTCACTGGGCGACACCGTCCTGGTCTGCGAACGCGACCACGCCCTGATCCATCAAGGCCGGAGCGTCCGGCTCAAAGACGGCCGACGACTCAACCAGCACGGCTGGGCCCAGCCATGACAACCGTGCAGCTACAGGCGGTGGACCGTCCCGCCACCGGGCATCGCGGCGCGGGTGTCGAGCACCAGGGTCGCGTCGCGGCGTACGGCCTCGAGGTCGAACTGCGGGTGCGGCGTCAGGACGACGACGGCGTCGTACGCCCCGAGGTCGTCGAGGTCCACGGCCTGCAGGTGCTCGGTGTCCAGGACCAGGTCGGGGACGAACGGGTCGGCGTAGGCCACGGTCACGCCCTTGCGGCGCAGCTGGCGCATGACCTCGATGGACGGCGACTCGCGGCAGTCGGCGACGCCGGGCTTGTAGGCCGCGCCCAGGCACAGCACCCGGGAGCGGGACAGCGACAGGCCGGCGTCGTTGAGCAGGTCGGCCAGCCGGGTGACGGTGTAGGACGGCATCTGCGCGTTGATCTCCTGCGCGAGCTCGACGAAGCGGAAGGTGAAGCCCATCTTGCGGACGCGCCAGGACAGGTAGGACGGGTCGACCGGGATGCAGTGCCCGCCGACGCCGGGACCGGGATAGAACGGCATGAAGCCGAACGGCTTGGTCTTGGCCGCCTCGATCACCTGCCACAGGTCGATGTCGAGCTCGCGGCAGAACACCGCCATCTCGTTGACCAGCGCGATGTTGACGTGCCGGAAGGTGTTCTCCAGCAGCTTGGCCATCTCGGCCTCGCGTGTCCCGTCGACCTGCACCACGGTGTCGCAGACCTGGTCGTAGAAGGCGACCGCGGCCTTCGTGCTGGCGGCGTC
>JBBPYI010000285.1:0-7968 GCA_038200075.1 Mycobacteriales bacterium | reverse complement strand
TCGCCCGACCGTCCTTGAGCAGGCAGCCGATGACCTGCTGATCCAGGTCGTCCACCGGCTCAGTCCTCGACCCATGACGACGGGCCGTCCCAGGGCGCAGCCGGGGCACCTGCGCACTGACTGACGAACTGTCCGAGATACCAGGACGCGAAGCGCTTCATCAGCGCCGGCCGCTCGACGGTCATCAGCTTCTCGGCCGCGCAGTAGGCGTCGGCCTCGGTCATGAGCGCGTCGAGCGTGCGCACGGTCTCCACGACGCCGACCCCGACCTCGTAGTGCAGGTCCCGGACCAGCTCGCCCCTGGCCAGCGCCTGGTCAACCTCCTCGTCGCGTCGGCTGCCCGCTGCGCCGTGCTGACGCCCCAGGATCTCGGTGAGCTCGACCAGCCGCACCGGCGCGGCCGGTGCCGCGACCCGGCCGGACAGCGCCAGCAGCCGGAACTCGCGCATCAGCCCGTCATGGTGCTCCCGACTCCGCACGAGCAGTTCCAGCGGGGTCGCCAGCAGGTGCACCTGCACCACGTCGGAGCCGTCGTGGACGACGTAGCGACCGAGGGGACTGGATGCTTGCGTCACAGGTCGGCCTCGGCCAGCGCGTCGACGTCGAAGGTGGGCATCCAGCCGCGGTCCTCGAGCACGGTGAACCACACGACCTTGCCGGCGTCGAGGGGCTCGCTCCTCCACTCGGCGGCGACCGCTGCGAGTAGCTGGACGCCTCGGCCGGTCGAGGCGGTGGTGGAGTGCCGCCGGCGCACCGGCGCGACGGCGCACCGGCGCGACGGTCGAGCCGTCCTCGACGCTGACGCGCACTCCGGCGCCGGCGCGCGCCAGCCGGACCGTCATGGCGGTGCCGCTGTGCAGCAGGGCGTTGGTGACCACTTCGCTGGTCAGCAGCGCCACGGGCTCGATGAGGTCGCCGAGCGCCCAGAGCTGGAGGACCCTGCGCACATGCCGCCGCGCGAGGGCTGCGGCGTCGAGGCGGGGTGCGAGCACCAGCGGTTCGGCCGCCATGGGGGGTTCGGCCACGGGGGGCTGCGGTCCGGCTCCTGCCACCTCGCCCCCTCGTACGCCGTCGTCGAGCGTCACCCTACGCAACCGCGTCGGATCAGCGTGACAGGCCCACCACGGTGCCGCGGGCGACCGGTCCGAACAGCAGGACCGCCAGGTCCGGGACCTCGTCGGCCGCTACCCCGAGCACGGGTCCGACGGTCGCGCCGACGGCCCGCCGGTCGGCTCGCACGGGTGCCAGGGCGCGCGCCGGCTGGAAGGGCTGCGACCCCTGGCCGTCACGGCAGGAGGTCGTGACGCCGGGGGAGGCCGCCTCCTCGCGGTCGCAGTAGCCGTCAACCGGTTCGTAGGTGGCAGGGAAGGGGCGTACGGGCGCGTTAGGTGGCAGCCCGAAGCAGGTCGGTCCGCGCTTCTCGCCGTAGACCGGCTCGTCACCGGGCTGGTAGCCCCCCTGCTCCCGCACGAACTCCAGGGTGATGTGCAGACCCGGCTGCAAACCGCCGAATGCGTCCTGAGCCAGTCTCGCTTGGGCCGTGAGACCAGCCGCAAGACAGGGGAATTCGGGGCTATAGCGGCGGTAGACCTGCAGGCTCGGCAGGCTGTCTGCGGCCAGCCGGATGAGCCGGTTCTGGTTGGCGCGCAGCAGCCGGTCGAGGTCCTGGTTGCCCGCAGTGGTGCTGCGCAGGAAGGCCCCGAGCTGGCCGGAGGTGTCGACCAGGCTGCGTCCGAGGAAGGCGCTGTTGTCCAGCACGCGCGTCAGGTCGGGGGTGGTGCGGTCCAGGGTGTCGCTGAGATCGGCGACCCCGCGGAAGTTCTCACGGAGAGCCGGCAGCTCGGGGTTGATGCCGGTCAGATAGGTGTCGACCCGCTCCAGGTTGGCCCCGATCCGGTCGCCCCGTCCGCGCAGGGCACTGCTCAGGCCGTTGAGGGTGGTGCTGAGCTGGGCCGGCTTGAGGGTCTGCAGCAGCGGCAGCAGGTCGTCGAGGGCCTCGCTGGTCTCGCGGGCGGTGCTGCTGTCGTCCTGCGTGATGACGTCGCCTTCGCGCAGCGGTCGAGCGGTGCTGGCGTCGTCCACGACGAGGTCGACGATCTTCTCGCCGAACAGCGTCTTGGGCACCATCTGAGCCTGGACGTCGCTGGGCAGCTGGGCGGCCGCGGCACGGTCCACGGCCAGCCGCAGGGTGGCCCGGCTGCCGTTGCTGCTCACCTCGCGCACCTCGCCGACCAGCAGCCCGCGGACCTTGACGTCGGCGCCCTTGGACAGCTGGTTGCCGATCCGGTCAGCCTGCACCGTGACCATGACGACCGGGGTGAAGGCCTTCTGGTAGAGGGCGACGCTCAGACCGACGAGGGCCGCGATGACGGCCAGGAACAGCAGCCCGACGAGCCGCTGGCGCCATCGCCTGCGGCCGGTGAGCAGTGGCGCCGCCATGTGGTCCTTCCGCTCGGGGGAGGTGACCAGGATCGCATCCCGTGACCGTTCGTGGCATCCTTCCGGCGGTCGAGCACGTCGGTCACGCAGGCAGGAGGATCGTCGTGGGTCTGATGCCGCTGGGTGATGCGGCCTTCCTCATCCCGGAGTCGCGGGAGCAGCCGATGCACGTCGGCGGGCTGCAGCTGTTCGACCTGCCGCCTGGAGCGGGCAAGGACCACCTGCGAGAGCTGTACGACCAGGCCGTCGGAGTCACCGACATCGCGCCGGCGTTCACCCGCCGGGCCTACCGCTCGCCCCTGACGCTCGGGCAGTGGGCGTGGGCGCAGGACCGCGAGCTGGACCTGGAGCACCACGTCCGGCACTCCGCGCTGCCGGCGCCCGGCCGGGTCCGCGAGCTGCTGGCGCTGACCTCGCGGCTGCACGGCACCCTGCTCGATCGCAAGCGACCGCTGTGGGAGGCCCATCTGATCGAGGGCCTGGAGGGCGGGCGCTTCGCGGTCTACACCAAGCTGCACCACGCGCTGATGGACGGGGTCTCGGCGATGCGGCTGCTGGCCGGCAGCCTGTCGACCGACCCGACGGCGCGGGATGCCTGCCTGCCGTGGGAGCTGCGTGCGGGCTCCCGTCCGCGCCCTGCGCCGGGAGCGGCGTGTCTGCACCTGCCGCTGCAGGCGCTGCAGGCGGGGGTCGACGCCGTGGGGCTGCTCCCGACGCTGACCCGGCTGGCCCACGACGGGCTGACCTCGCAGGCCGCCGTGCTGCCGCTGCAGGCGCCCCGGAGCATGTTCAACGTCGCGATCACGGGCAGCCGCCGCTTCGCCGCTCAGTCCTGGTCGCTGGACAGGATCAAGGCGGTGGCGCGGGCGGCAGACGCGACCGTCAATGATGTGGTCCTCGCGATGTGCTCCGGCGCCCTGCGGGCCTACTTGCTCGAGCTCGACGCGCTACCTAGTGCTCCGCTGATCGCGATGACGCCGGTGTCCCTGCGCAAGGACGCCGACCAGGGCGCGTCGGGCAACGCCGTGGGCGTCATCCTGTGCAACCTGGCGACCGACGTCGAGCACCCCGGCGCCCGCCTGGTCGCGATCCGGCAGTCGATGCTCAGCGGCAAAGCCGTCCTGGCGGGCCTCAACCAGGGCCAGATCGCGGCGTTGTCGGCGCTGGCCGTGGCCCCGCTGCTGCTCAACTCGGTCATGGCGCTGCACCGGGTCAGCCCGCCGCCGTTCAACCTGGTCATCTCCAACGTGCCGGGCTCGCCCGACCCGCTCTACTGGAACGGCGCACGCATGACCGGGATGTATCCGCTGTCGATCCCCCTGGACGGTCAGGCGCTCAACATCACCCTCACCAGCTACGACGGCCAGCTGCACGTCGGCATCGTCGGCTGCCGGCGCAGCGTCCCGCGACTCCAGCGGCTGCTGGTCCATCTGGAGGACTCGTTGCAGAGGCTGCAGGACGCGGTCTTGTAGGTCGGGGGTGCACCGGCGTGGCGGACGCAACACAACGCCGATGGGGGCTTCGGACACGCAACAGATCGCCATGAGGGCGCAAGCGACGGTCATTGTCTTCCGACCCCAGCCTGCCTAGCGTGAACGGTCGGGGGAAGCGGTTCGCTCTCCCGTCGTCCGCTGACCCAGAACGCGAGCCCCCATGACCGTCCTCGACGCTGCCCCCCGTCTCGAGCGGGTCGCCCGCCCACGACGCTTCCTGATGTGTCGGCCGGAGCACTTCGCCGTCACGTATGCCATCAACCCGTGGATGGACCCGTCCCGTCCGGTCGACCGGCACCTCGCGCTGCGTCAGTGGGATGCGCTGAAGGCGGCGTACGAACGACTGGGGCACCTCGTCGAGGTACTGCCCGGTGTGCACGGGCTGCCCGACATGGTCTTCGCCGCCAACGGCGCGCTGGTGGTCGGCGGCCGGGCTCTTGGCGCGCGGTTTACGCACCCGCAGCGCACGGCCGAGGCGCCAGCGCACGCCGCCTGGCTGCGGGCGGCCGGCATCGAGGTCGTGGCACCCGAGCACGTCAACGAGGGCGAGGGAGACTTCGTCGTGGTCGGGGATCTGGTCCTGGCGGGCACGGGCTTTCGCACCGATCCCGGTGCGCACCGCGAGGCGGCCCACGCGCTCGGGGTCGAGGTCGTGTCGTTGGCGCTCGTGGACCCCCGCTACTACCACCTGGACACCTGCCTCGCGGCTCTCGGGGACGACAACATTGCCTACTACCCAGAGGCTTTCAGTGCTGACGCCGTAGAGGAGCTGCAGCGACGGTTCCCCTATGCGGTGCTTGCCAGCGAGCACGACGCCTCGGTGCTCGGGCTCAACCTGGTCTGCGACGGGCGCCACGTGGTGATCTGCCCCGAGGCGGTCGAGCTGACGGACCGGCTCGCCGCGGCGGGCTACGTGCCGGTGCCGGCCGATCTGTCCGAGCTGCTCAAGGCCGGCGGCGGGGTCAAGTGCTGCACGCTGGAGCTGCGGGCCTGAGCGTGTCAGCGAGGTTTTGCCGGCGCCCTTCGGCGCGGTGTGGAGCTGCGCGACGAGGGCGTACGCCGCGGCGCGGCAGGGGTGCGTGGCCCGTCGAGGGCGAGCTCGAGCTGGCCGGACTCCACGTCGGCGGAGGTGATCCGCACGGTGACGACGTCGCCGTAGCCGAGCCGGTGGCCGGCCGCGTCGGCCAGGGCGAGACCGTCTGCTGTGACGGCCCAGCCGCGTCCGGACAGCTCGCGCACCGAGACCATGCCACTGACCCGTGAGCCGTCCAGGGTGACGAACACGCCCTTGGCGCCGACGCCCGTGACCCGCGCCGGGTACGCGGTGTCGGGGGCGGCGGCGGCGAGCTCGGCCAGCCACAGCGACTTGCGCATCTGGTTCTCGGCCTGGCTCGCGGTGCGGGCCGCGGTGTTGATGTGGGCGCACAGCGCGTCGAGCGCCTCGGTGGTCGGGTAGTCGCCGGCCTCGCGACCGCCCTCGAGGAAGGCGTGGATGATGCGGTGCACGGCCAGGTCGGCGTAGCGCCGGATCGGGCTGGTGAAGTGCAGATAGCCGTCGCTGGCCAGGCCGAAGTGGCTGCCGGCCTGCGGGGTGTAGGCGGCCCGGCCCAGGAAGCCCAGCAGCACGTCCCAGACAGCGGTAGCGGTGTCGTCGGCCGCGGCGTCGAGCTGCGCGGACAGGGCCGCGAGGTCCAGGGGGGTCAGGTCGGCGCCGAAACCCGGGTGGAAGCCCGAGGCCGCGCAGAAGGCCTCCAGCGCCGGAGCGGCCTCGGGGCCGGGGGCCGGGTGGACCCGGAAGACACCGGGCAGGCCGCGGTCGACCAGCCAGCCCGCGACCGACTCGTTGGCAGCCACCATCAGCCGCTCGATGAGCAGGTTGGCCGGGTTGGACGGCTTGGCCGCGACCTGGGCGGCCTCACCCTCGACCACCTCGACGGTGAGGTCCGGCTCGACCCGGCGGGCCTCGACACCACCGCGACGAAGTCGCTGCACCCCGAGGCGCGCGCCGGCGGTGCGCAGCCAGCGCAGCGCGTCGAGCACCTCGGGAGAGATCCCGTCAGGTGTCGCGCCGGCCAGAGCGGCTGCGGCGTCCTCGTAGGACAGTCGCGTGTCGGAGCGGATGCGGGAGGCGTAGACGTCCGCGGCTGTCACCGAACCGTCTGTGGACACGCGCATCTCGACCGTGAGCGCATCCCTGTCGGCGTCCGGCACCAGGCTGAGCGCGTCCTCGGACAGCTGCGGCGGGAGCATCGGGCGGGTCCACCCGGGCAGGTAGACGCTGGTCGCGGCGCGCCGGGCCTCGGCGTCCAGCGCCGTGCCGGGGCGCACATGTGTGGCGACATCGGCGATGTGCACGCAGACCCGGATCCCGCCGTCGCCATCGGCCGGGTAGACCGACAGCGCGTCGTCGAGGTCGCGCGAGCTGGGGCTGTCGATCGTGAAGGTCGTGAGCATCCGCAGGTCACGGCGTACGCCCGACCCGCGACGTGGCCGCGCCGTCGCGACGGCGCTGACCTCGGCGAGCACGTCGGCCGGGTAATCCAGCGGCAGGCGGTGACGCACCCGGATGCGCTCGAGGAGCGCATCGGCAGCGGTGGGGTCCTCCCACTCGTCCGACGGGTCGGCGGTCGAGGGACCGGTGATGTCGGCCAGCACGGCCACGCCGGTGGGCAGGTCCTCGACCCGCCCCTGCAGCGTCCAGCGGCCCGAGCCCAGGTGGGGATCCAGACGCAGCACGAGCCCGTCCTCGACGACACCGAACACCTCGGTGCGGACCCGCTCGCGCAGGGCCACCGCCGACGCCGTGCCGCGGCCGTCGGGGTCCACGGCGTAGGTCACGTCGACCCGGTCGTCGGCCAGCAGACCCTTGGTGAGCGGCGGCGGCACGAAGCAGGACGTGACGGTGCTGCCGTCAGGGGAGGTCACCGGCTCGTCGAGGTCGACGAAGCCGAAACCCCGGACGTGCGGACGGAACACACCGGTCGGCGTGGGCGTCTCGACGGGGGCGGCCTCGGGGCGGGCCCGGCGGGTCGCGGGACGGCGCGGTGAGGAGGTGCGGGTGCGGGCGGCAGGCTCAGTCATGTCGTCACGACGCTACCGGGGGTCGCCAGGCTCGGCACACAATGGTGGCGTGACGTCCTCCCCCACCCTGCCTCCCGCTGTCGCCGCGGCGCTGTCTGCCGTCGACGCAGCTGCCGTCGTACCGCTGCTGCGCGAGCTGGTCGCGGTGCCGACCGTCACCGGCAGCGCCGCCGAGAGCGACGGGCAGCACCGGCTCGACGCCCGGCTGCGGCAGGCCGGTCTGGAGACCGATCTGTGGCAGATCGACGTCCCAGCCCTGGTCGCCCACCCCGACTTCCCGGGCATGGAGGCACCGCGCGACGAGGCGTGGGGACTGGTCGCCGGCTGGGGCGGCGACGACGGCCCGCGGCTGATCCTCAACGGCCACCTCGACGTCGTGCCGACCGGCGACCTGGCGGCGTGGAGCGTGGACCCCTGGACCGGCGCCGTCCGCGACGGCCGGGTCCTCGGTCGCGGAGCCTGCGACATGAAGGCCGGCCTGGCGTGTCAGGTGGCTGCGATCCAGGCCCTGCGGGCGGCGGGTGTACGCCTTCGCGGCTCGGTAGCGCTGCACAGCGTCGTCGGTGAGGAGGACGGTGGACTCGGGACCTTCGCCACCCTGCAGCGAGGTCACACCGGGGACCTCGCGGTCATCTGCGAACCGACGTCGAGCGCCTTGGTGACGGCGAGCGCAGGAGCGCTGACCTTCCGCCTGACCGTGCCCGGGAGGTCGGTGCACGCGAGCACCCGCACCGCGGGGGTCGACGCGGTCGAGAAGTACCTGCTGGTGCACACCGCGCTGCGCCAGCTGGAGGCCGAGCGCAACGCCGTCCGCCCGTCGCTGATGGCCGGCTACGACCTGCCCTATCCACTGTCCGTCGGCACCGTCCGGGCCGGCGACTGGCCCAGCAGCGTGGCGGACCAGCTGGTCGCCGAAGGCCGGCTCGGGGTCGCGCTCGGCGAGCCTGTCGAGCAG
>JBBPYI010000284.1:0-4528 GCA_038200075.1 Mycobacteriales bacterium | reverse complement strand
CGGCGACCGGCTCGCGGCGGCGGCCGCGCGGCTCGCCGCCCCGGAGCTGCCGGTGCCGCTCGCGCCGGCGGCCGACCCGGCCGCCGCCGCAGCCGTGCTCGCCGAGACCGACGAGCGGCTGGGTGCGGCCAGGGGAGCTCTGGCCTCGGCGCAGGGACAGGTCACCGAGCTGGAGCGGCTCGTGCCAGAGCTGCACGCTGCCGAGCAGGCGCTGGTCCCGCTCGAGCTCGACGCCGGTCAGGCCAGGCGCCTGGCCGATCTGTGCACCGGCGGCGGGGCCAACGCGCTCAAGATGACCCTCACCTCCTTCGTGCTGGCCGCGCGCCTCGAGCAGGTCGCAGCGGCCGCCAGCGGTCGGCTGCTGCGCATGAGCCAGGGGCGCTACTCCCTGGTTCACACCGACGGCGCGGTCAAAGGCGGCGCCCGCACCGGCCTGGGGCTGCTGGCCCGCGACACCTGGACCGGCCAGGACCGCGACACCAGCACGCTGTCCGGCGGTGAGACGTTCCTGGCCTCGCTGGCGCTGGCGCTGGGGCTCGCGGACGTCGTGCAGGCCGAGGCCGGCGGCACCCGGATCGAGGCGTTGTTCGTCGACGAGGGGTTCGGCACGCTGGACGAGGACACCCTCAATGAGGTCCTGGACGTCCTGGACGGCCTGCGCGAAGGCGGCCGCCTGGTCGGCCTGGTCAGCCACGTCGCGGATCTCAAGGCCCGCATCCCGGCGCAGGTGCGCGTGGTCAAGACCCGTCGGGGCAGCGACCTGGAGCTGCTCGGTTGCTGAGTCCGACGAGGTGCAGATCGCGGTGGACGGGGGCAGAGAGGCCGCATGACTCTCCGCGCACTTGCCCTGGTCTGCACGCTCCGGCCGTCGCCCTCCCCGTCGAGCAGCGAGCTGCTCGCCCAGCAGCTGCTCGACGCCCTCGCCGGTCATGACGTCACCGGTTCGGTCGTCCGCGTCGTCGACCACGACGTCAAGCCCGGTGTCGGGACAGACATGGGCGAGGGCGACGCCTGGCCGGCGATCCGTCAGCAGATGCTCGATGCTGACATCCTGCTGATCTCCACCCCCATCTGGATGGGGCAGGCCAGCAGCGTGTGCATGCGGGTCCTGGAACGGCTCGACGCCGAGCTGTCGGAGAAGGACGACGGGGGACGCCCGCTGGTCTTCGGCAAGGTCGCGATCGCCGCGGTCGTCGGCAACGAGGACGGAGCCCACCACATCAGCTCCCAGCTCTACCAGGCGCTCAGCGACGTCGGCTTCACCATCCCTGCGCAGGCGGTGACGTACTGGAACGGCGAGGCGATGCACGCCACCGACTACCAGGACCTCGAGTCCACCCCGAAGGCAACCGCCTCCACCACGTCGACGGTCGCGGCCAACGCCGCTCACCTGTCGCAGCTGCTCAAGGGCTCGCAGTACCCGCCGATCGAGAGCTGACAGCACGCAGGCCGGGATCTCCGCGGGGATCCCGGCCTGCGTCGTACGCGATGGGCTGCTCTAGCCGCCGAAGCCCGACTCGCGGGCGATCGTCAGCCGGTCGGTCTCGTCGTCGAGGTGGGCGCCGGCTCCCAGGAGCGATGCCCGGTGGGCGTTGCCGTGGTGTCCGCAGAACAGCAGGGCCGTGCCCGAGGGCATGGTGGCCCTGATGAACGCCTGGGCGCCGCAGCTGTCGCAGCGGTCGGCCAGGGTGAGCGCCGGCGCGGTGAGGGTGTCGGAGGTGTCGGGACGGGTGGTGGTCTCCACGGGGTGCTCCTTCGGGTCGTGCCTGACGGGGCCGCAACGGCCTCGCTCTTGTCACAACTGCCCACCGGCCCCGGGTGTGACCGCCCGGGGCAGTGACGGTGGCGACACTGCGGGCGGGAACACGCTCAGCGGTGCGGGCGACCCACGGCGCTGAGGGCAACCGTCACCGGCGAGCCCGAGCCGTCGCGCCTGCCGTAGGTCGGGGGCAGCTCGACCGGGTCCCCACCCGGCCCGCAGGCCCAGGCCGGCCCGCGTCCGGCCCAGCCGAGGACCATCAGCGCGTCGCCGGTCAGCAGCCGCTGACACCGAACGCCGCCGGTGGCTCGGCCCTTGCGGGGGGACTCCGACAGCGGCGTCACCTTCACCGAGGACGCGACTCCAGGTCCTCGGCCCCGGCCCTCGGCAGGCAGGCCACCGGCGGTGACCACGACCGGCTCGTCGACGACGTCGAGGGTGTCGACCGGCGCCTTGAGGTCGACGGCAGAGAACCCCACGACCGACGCCCCGGCGGCGAGCTTGATGCCGGCCATGCCGCCGGCGAGGCGACGCTGCGGGCGTACGGCCGACGCTGGGAAGCGCAGCAGGTCGCCGGTGGAGGCGAACAGCACGAGCTCCTCCTCGCCGTCGACGAGCTCGGCGACCCCGATGACCTCGTCGCCGGCCTTCAGGGCGATGACCTCGACCGACTCGCCCTTGACGGGCCACTCGGGGGCGACCCGCTTGATGACGCCCTGCCGGGTGGCCAAGGCGATCCCGGGACCGTCGTCGGCGAGCGCCGAGAGCCCCAGCACCCGCTCGCCCCGCTCCAGCGCCGCGAACTCCGACGCCGGGGCGCCACCGCGCAGCGACAGCGCTCCGGTGGTCACCGCGGGTATCGACGGCAGGTCCAGCACGCCGATGCGCAGCACCCGGCCGCCGGAGGTGACCAGGCCGATCTGGCCGCGGGTGGTGGTGCGGGCCACCGCGACGACCGCGTCGTGGCGGCTGCGGCCCGTACGCCGTCGACCGGAGCTGTCGGACTCCTCGGCGTGCAACGGTGTGCGGGCCAGCAGACCCGCCGTGGACAGGACCACGTCGCAGGGCGTGTCGGCAACCTCCAGCGACGCGGCGCGCTGCGTGACCAGCTCCTTGAGGTCCCCACCGACCAGGACGGTGCGTCGGGGGGTCCCGTGCTCGGCCGCGACCTCGGCCAGCTCGGAGCCGATCAGGGCGCGCAGCAGGGCAGGGTCGGCCAGCAGCGCCGTGAGCTGGGCGATCGTCTCCTGCAGCGAGGCGAGCTCGGCCTGCAGCTTGGCGACCTCAAGGGCGACGAGCCGGCGCAGCTGCATGTCCAGCACGTAGCCGGCCTGGATGTCGCTGAGCCCGATCAGCGCGATCAGCGAGGCGCGCGCCTCACCGACGTCCTGCGAGCCGCGGATGATCTGCACCACCCGGTCGATGTCGAGCAGTGCGATCAGCAGCCCCTCGACCAGATGCGCCCGCTCGGTGGCCTTGCGCAGCCGGAACCGTGAGCGCCGCGTGACGACGTCGACCCGGTGTGCCAGGAAGACCTCGAGCAGCTCCTTGAGGCCGAGCGTCCGCGGCTGGCCGTCGACCAGCGCGACGTTGTTGATGCCGAAGGACTCCTCCAGCGGCGTGAGGCGGTAGAGCTCGGCGAGCACGGCTTGGCCGTTGAAGCCGGCTTTGATCTCGAAGACGAGCTGGGTGCCGAGCTGCCGGTCGGTGAGGTCCTTGACATCAGCGATGCCCTGCAGCTTCTTGCCCGTGACGAGCTCTTTGACCTTGGCGATGACGCGCTCGGCGCCGACGCCGTACGGCAGCTCGGTGACGGTGATGCTGGCCTTGCCGCGCGGCAGGACGCCCACCTCGGCGGTCGCGCGCCTGCGCACGACGCCGCGGCCGGTCTCGTACGCCGTTCTGACCTCGGTCATGCCGAGCAGCTGGCCGCCGGTGGGGAGGTCGGGACCGGGCACGAAGCGCATGAGCTCGTCGAGGTCGGCCGTGGGGTGGGCCAGCAGGTGGCGGGCGGCGTCGACCACCTCGACGAGGTTGTGCGGGATCATGTTGGTCGCCATGCCGACGGCGATGCCGGAGGTGCCGTTGACGAGCAGGTTGGGTACGGCGGCGGGCAGCACGGACGGCTGCTTGAGCGAGCCGTCGTAGTTGTCCTCGAAGTCGACGGTCTCCTCGTCGAGACCTTCGGTGAGCAGCAGAGCGGCCGGTGTCAGGCGGCACTCGGTGTAGCGGCTTGCCGCCGCGGAGTCATCGGGGCTGCCCCAGTTGCCGTGCCCGTCGATGAGCGGCACCCGCATCGCGAAGGGCTGGGCCAGCCGCACCATCGCGTCGTAGATGGCCGAGTCGCCGTGCGGATGGAACTTGCCCATCACATCGCCGACGACCCGCGCGCTTTTGACGTACGGCCGGTCCGGGCGCAGCCCGCTCTCCGCCATCGAGTAGAGGATCCGGCGGTGCACCGGCTTGAGCCCGTCGCGGGCATCGGGCAGCGCGCGGGAGTAGATGACGGAGTAGGAGTAGTCCAGGTAGCTGGACTCGATCTCGGCGACGACGTCGGTGTCGATGATGGTGCCCTCGCCCTCGAAGGGCGGGATGCTGCTCGAGGACTGCCGCTTGCGTGCCATCACCGACTCCTTGCGTCCTGCGGAGCGGTCATGCTCAGGCGTAGGTGATGAGGACGCAACGGCGCTGCCATCACGTGTCGAGCAGGTCGCGGTTGACCCGGGACGCCGAGGAGACGATGAAGTCGCGGCGGGGCGCCACGTCGTT
>JBBPYI010000283.1:0-11671 GCA_038200075.1 Mycobacteriales bacterium | reverse complement strand
TCATCGTGACCGCGGGCGTACGCGCAACCCAGGCGGCCAGCACCTCGCCGAGGCGGGTGGGCTCGGTCAGGTGGGGGAAGTGGCCGGACTGCTCGAAGACCTCGAGCGTCGTGCCGGGCACCGAGCGGGCCAGCGACTCGCCGTGCTCGACCGGGATGATCGCGTCCTTGCGGCCCCAGATGACGAATAGCGGCAGGTCTGCTGCCAGATAGAGCCGGTCGCGGGCGTCGACGCGCTGACCGCCCGGGTCCAGCACGCTGCGGGCGGTGTGCACGAACGCCTCGCGGGTGCCGCGGTCGCTCATCGCCCCGACCCCGACCAGGCACTCCTGCAGGCCCCTCGGGACGCTGACGCGGGCCTTGCCGAGCAGCCCGCCCAGCTTGCCGGCACCGGCCCGCACCCACGACCCGGCCAGCAGCGGCAGCACGAGCTCGGCGCCGGGCAGGGTGGCGGCGCGCAGGAAGACGCTGACCTCGCGCCCCAGGCCGCCGGCGCAGACCAGCGCGAGCCGCTCAACGCGCTCGGGGAACTGGAAGGCGAACTGCATCGCCACCCCGCCGCCGAGGGAGTGCCCGACCAGCGTGACCCGGTCGTGTCCGAGCCCGGCGAGCAGGTCCCGGATGCCGCAGGCGTGCGCGCCCAGGGAGTAGTCGCCGCGGGGCTTGGCCGAGCTGCCGTGCCCGAGCAGGTCGGGGGCGATGACGTGGCAGCTCTCACCGAGCACGGCCATGACGTGCTCCCACTGCGAGGCGCGGGAGGCAATGCCGTGCACGAGCACCACGACGGGGCGGCTTGCACCGTCGGGGGCAGACTCTGCCCCGGCCTCGGCGTAGGACACCAGGTTGCCATGCACGGACAGGGAGGACCACACGACGTCTGCCATCGCACCAGCATGTTACCGGGGGTAACATGACGTCAAGGTCTGCGGCGTGTGAGCCGAGTCGCTCTTGACGACGACGTACGCCACCTGTCACTGTTACTCCCGGTAACACCGAGCCCCCAGGAGTCCCGATGCCCGGCTTCACCCTTGCCCTCACCGAGGACCAGATCACCCTGCAGAAGTGGCTGCACGAGTTCGCCACCGACGTCATCCGCCCGGCCGCGTCCGAGTGGGACGAGCGGGAGCAGACCCCCTGGCCGGTGATCCAGGAGGCGGCCAAGGCTGGCATCTACTCCCTGGACTTCTTCGCCAGCAGCTGGGGCGACGAGAGCGGCATCAGCCTGCCGATCACCATGGAGGAGCTGTTCTGGGGCGATGCGGGCATCGGCCTGTCGATCGTCGGCACCACGCTGGGCGTCGCCGGCATCCTCGGCAACGGCACGATGGACCAGATCGGCGAGTGGATCCCGCAGTGCTTCGGCACCGAGACCGACGTCAAGCTGGCCGCTCTCGCGGTCTCCGAGCCCAACGCCGGCTCCGACGTCTCCAGCATGAAGACCACCGCGGTCTACGACGAGGCCAAGGACGAGTGGGTCCTGAACGGCGTCAAGACCTGGATCACCAACGGCGGCATCGCCGACGTGCACGTGGTCGTCGCCGCCGTCGACCCGTCGCTCAAGGCCCGCGGTCAGGCCTCCTTCGTCGTCGGCCCGGAGTTCAAGGGCAAGGGCCTGTCGCAGGGTCAGAAGTTCAAGAAGCACGGGATCCGCGCGAGCCACACCAGCGAGGTCATCCTGGACAACCTGCGGCTGCCGGGCTCGGCGCTGCTGGGTGAGAAGAGCAAGCTCGACGAGCGGCTGGCCCGCGCCCGCGAGCGGGCCGCGGCCCTGGCCCGCGGCGAGCAGGTGCAGAGCGCCCGCGCCAAGGGCGGTCAGGCGGCGATGGCGACCTTCGAGGCCTCCCGCCCGGCCGTCGGCGCGCAGGCCGTCGGCATCGCCCGGGCCGCCTACGAGTACGCCCTGGACTACGCCAAGACCCGCGAGCAGTTCGGTCGCCCCATCGTGGAGAACCAGGGCATCGCCTTCATGCTCGCCGACATGAAGACCTCGCTGGACGCCAGCCGCCTGCTGGTCTGGCGCGCGGCGTGGATGGGCAAGAACGGCATCCCGTTCACCGCCGGCGAGGGCTCGATGAGCAAGCTGTTCGCCGGCGAGACGGCTGTGTCGGTGACCGAGAAGGCGATCCAGATCCTCGGCGGCAACGGCTACACCCGCGAGTACCCCGTCGAGCGCTGGCACCGCGACGCGAAGATCTACACGATCTTCGAGGGCACCAGCGAGATCCAGCGCCTGATCATCAGCCGGGCGATCTCCGGGCACCAGATCCCCTAGATGACGCTCCTGGCGAACGACCGGGCCGCACGCCGCGAGGCGCTGCTCGACGCCGCCGACCGGATCGTCGCGCGCGACGGCCCGGCCGCGACGATGGTCACGATCGCGGCCGAGGCCGGCATCACCAAGCCGATCCTCTATCGGCACTTCGGTGACAAGGGCGGGCTGTACGCCGCGCTGGCCGAGCGCTACACCTCGGCGTTGCTGGCCCGGCTGCAGGCCGCGCTCGAGGCCGGCACCGACCGGCGGGACCGCGTGCGCCGTACGGTCGACGCCTATCTCGCCGCGATCGAGGGCGAGCCGCAGGTCTACCGCTTCCTGGTGCTGTCCGACGAGGCCGCAGCAGCGTCCGCCCAGGTCCGGACCTTCACCCGGCGGCTGTCGGCGCTGCTGGCCGACGGCATGGCGGCCGAGCTCGGCGCCGGCCCCGTCCGTGCCGCGGCCTGGGGCCACGGCGTCGTCGGCATGGTGCAGGCCGCTGGTGACTGGTGGCTCGACACCCCGACGGTGCCGCGTGAGGAGCTCGTCGGTGAGCTGACCGACCTGCTCTTCGGGGCGTATGGCGCCGCCTGAGCTCGTGGGCCGTGGGAGACTTGGGCGCGTGAGCCTGGTGCGCTGGACCCGTCGGCGGGTAGTCGTGACGACCCTGCTGGCTGCGGTCGTCGGCGTCTCCGGCGCCGCCCCGCTGGCCGGTGCGCTCGACCCGGTCCGCGCCAGCAGCGACGACCGGGTCGTGCTCGACAGCGGCCGGGCGTACGTCCTGCATACCCCGTCGCTGGTGCGCCGTGCTCCGCGGCTGCTCGACGGCCGGCCAGCGATGATCTTCCTGCACGGGCTGTTGAGCGATCCCGCGGACGCCGCTAAGAGCACCGGCTTCAACCGGCTCTCCGACCGCGACGGCGCGCTGGTGGCCTATCCCGAGGGCGTACGCCGCTCCTTTAACTCGGGGCTGTGCTGCGGTGAGGCCGTCCCTCAGCAGGTTGACGACATCGCCTTCCTGACCGACGTCGTGCGCGACCTCAAGGCCAGGGGCGCCGGCCGCATCTCGGTGGTGGGCTTCAGCAACGGTGCGATGATGGCCTACCGCTTCGGCTGCGCGCGGCCCGACCTCGTCGACACCGTCGGGGTGATGAGCGGCACGCTGGAGATCCCGAAGTGCCAGGGCCGGATCCGGGCGCTGCACCTGCACGGCGAGAAGGACACCGCCGTGCCGTTGCGGGGCGAGGCCTTCTCCAAGCGCCTGCAGGCCTATCTGCGTCCCGTGCCGAGCATCCGGGCCGCTGCGCCGGGCAGCAGCATCACGATCCGGGAGCTCAAGGGCTACGGCCACCGCTGGACCGAGCCCGGTGACGCGGTCGATGCGACCGAGGAGTTCTGGGCCTTCGGCCGGATGTCCGCCGACCGCTGACCCGCCGGCGACCAGGCCCGCAACGCGGCCCGCTAGCCTCTGGCGCTCCACCGGCCCCCCGCTCGTCCGAGGGGCCCCCGACGCGCGGGCACAGAAGCGCTTGCCCGCGCGTTGTGCACGCGCCGGACGAACCCACGAAGGAGCCCCCCACGCATGGCCACCGACTACGACCAGCCACGGCGTTCAGACGCCGACGAGCCCGAGGACAGCCTCGAAGAGCTCAAGGCGCGTCGCGCTGAGGCACAGGCCAGCAGCGTCGACGTCGACGAGACCGACCTCAACGAGGCCATCGAGCTGCCGGGCGCCGACCTGTCCGGCGAAGAGCTCACGGTCCGCGTGCTGCCCAAGCAGTCCGATGAGTTCACCTGCTCCTCCTGCTTCCTGGTGCACCACCGCAGCCAGCTCGACTCCGACGACGGCGGACGGCTGATCTGCAAGGAGTGCGCCTGAGCAACGTGCGGGCCGGCCGCCGGTGAGTGGCGAGCTGGTTCGCCGTACCGAGATCGGCGAGCTGGTCGGACAGCTGTCCGACGACGGCCTGGACCGGGCCGAGCGGGGCCGGTTGTTGGCCCGCCTCACCCGGCTGCTTGCCGGCGGGGCGCGCGAGGCCGGCGCCCGAGCGGCCCTGACCGGTCGGTGGCTCGGCGACGTCGTCGCTGACATCGCCCCGCACGTGTTCGTCCGCGACCTGGCAACGCTGCAGCGCCACTACGGCGACCTGCGGGGCGAGGCCCTGGCCGAGGAGCTCGTCCGGTCTGCGTCGCGCGCGACCGCGGGCATCGGGGCGGCCGGTGGCGCTCTGTCTGCGGTGCAGTTCGCCGCCCCTGTCACCCTGCTCGCCACCCCGGTGCAGCTGGCCGCCGAGACCCTCGCGGTCGTGGCGATCGAGATCAAGTTGGTCGCCGAGCTGCACGTCGTCCACCGCCGCGCCCCCCTGCTGCCGCAGGGTCAGCTCGCGGCGGCCTATCTGGCCTCCTGGGCGGCGCGCGAGCCCGTGGATCCCGCGACGGGCCCGCCTGCGCTGTCGGTCGTGCTGACCGCGGCCGTACGTCAGCAGCTGCGCCGGCGGGTCGCCCGCCGCCTCGGCCGCAACCTGTCGACGCTGGCGCCGTTCCTGGCGGGCGCGGTGGCCGGCGCGGAGCTCAACCGGCGCGAGACCCGCGCTCTGGGCGGGGCGCTGGTGGAGCAGCTGAGGCGGTAGCCGCCGGCTGCGACCGGTCGCGTGGCAGCCGGCGTACGAGCAGGGCCGCGGCGCCGAAGACCACGACCTCGAACATCAGGGTGCGCTCGATGGCGTACTGGTAGTCCTGCGCCCCGGCCCGGGACGCCGCCGCCCCGATCACCGGCGCCAGCGGGCCGGCCTGCGGCTCGCAGCCGGGCGGTACGGAGGACGGGTCGCTGCTGCGGGCCCGCTGGCTGAAGCAGTCGGCGAAGCGCTCGGCGATCGCCGCGGCCTGGCCGGGGGAGGCCCCGGCGGCGACCAGGTCGGTCCGCAGCTCCTGCGCTGCCCGCCGGGCCGTGCTCGCGGCGTTCCCGCCGAGCAGTCCGAACAGCACGAGTCCGATCAGGGCGACCCCGAGCGCGCCGCCGACCTGCTGGACCGTGGACAGCACGCCCGACGCGCTGCCGGTCTCGCGGCCCGAGACCCCGGCCAGCACCAGGTTGGACAGCGGCGCGATGAACAGGCCGAGCCCGACGCCGGCGACCAGCAGGACCGGGGCGACCTGCCACGACGCCAGATCGGTGCCGACCAGGTGCAGCACGGCGATCAGGGCGAGCATCGACCCGGTGAGCAGACCGGCGCCCAGCGCCAGTACCGGGACGCCCATTCGTTTCGCGACGGCGTCGGAGCGGGCGGAGGCCACAGCCGAGCCGACGGCGAAGGGGAAGGTCGTCAGTCCGGAGTGCAGCGGACTGAAGCCCAGCCCGGCCTGCAGGTAGAGCGAGAAGGAGAAGAAGAACGGCGCGATGCCCAGGAAGAACACCGCCGACAGCAGGACTCCGGCCGAGAAGCCCCGGTCGCGGAACAGCGACATCAGCACCAGCGGACTGTCATCGTCCCGGGTCTTGCGCCGTTGCAGGGACAGGAAGGCCAGCAGCACGGGCACGCTCGCAGCGAGCATCGCGTAGATCCAGAGCGGCCAGCCGCGGGAGCGGCCCTCGGTGAGGGGGAAGACGAGCAGGAACAGCCCCACCGCCACCAGCGCGACCCCGCGCAGGTCCAGGCGGGGTGCGTCCGGGGCGCGGCTCTCCGGCATCTCTCGCAGGGCCATCGCCACGGCGGCGATGCCGACGGGCACGTTGACCAGGAAGATCGCCCGCCACTCGGTGCCGAACAGGTTGGCCTGCAGCAGCAGCCCGCCGAGCAACGGCCCGAGGATGGTCGCGAGCCCAATGGTGGCGCCGAAGATCCCGAAGGCCTTGCCCCGCTGCTCCTGGCTGAAGGTCACCTGGATGACGGCGAGGACCTGGGGGAACATCAGCCCGCTGCCCAGTCCCTGCAGCACCCTTGCCAGCACCAGCGTGGTCGGGTCGGGCGCCAGCCCGCACAGCAGCGAGGCGACGGTGAAGACGGTCATGCCGGTGAGGAACAGCCTGCGCCGGCCGTGGATGTCCCCCAGGCGAGCCCCGGTGATCAGCACGCAGGCGAAGGCGAGCTGGTAGCCGGCCAGGACGAGCTGGATGGAGGCGGTGCTGGACCCGAGATCGGCCTGGATGGAGGGGATGGCGACGTTCACGATCGACACGTCCAGCAGCTGCACGAACACCGACGTCAAGACGATGCCCAGCACGAGGAACGGTCGGGCCGGGCGTACGGCGCGGAGCTGCGTCTCGGTGCTGGTCATCGGTGCACGCTAGGGCGCGAGGTGACTCGACGCACGTTAGGCCAGCCGCTAAACGTGCTCCAGGAACCCCCGGAGCATGAGGTTGGTCGTCTCGGGGTGCTCGAACTGCGGGACGTGACCGCAGTCCTCCATCACGATCGAGCCGGCACTGGGCAGCGCGTCGGCGACGTGGCGGGCGAACGAGCTCGGCACCAGCCGGTCGCGATCGCCCCAGACGAACAGCGCAGGCGGCAGCAGTCCGGGCAGCCGCTGCCAGAAGCCGTTCTTGCCGTAGGCGTCCTCGAGGTAGATCTGCCTGGCGCAGGAGAAGAACGCCACCCGGTGGGCCTGGTCAGACAGCACCCGGACGGCCTCGTCGGCGGCCGCGTCGTACCACGGGCGGGGCAGGCGGTCGGGCTCGCTGAACATCGCCCGGATGCCCTCCACCACCAGGCGGTGGCTGATCGGCATCGGCAGGCGGGCCAGCTGCGGGGTCACCAGGCGCACGAAGGGGATGTACTGCCGCAGGCGCCGGAAGGCAGGCGACGGCGCCAGCAGCACCAGACCGCGCACCGAGCGGGGGTGGGCCAGCCCGCACTCCAGGGCGATCCGCCCGCCGAGGCTGTTGCCGACCAGCACCGCGCCGCGGCTGCGGGTGACGCCCTGGAAGGCCTCGACCCAGGCCGCGAACCAGGCGGGGTTGTACGGCCCGGCCGGTGCGTCGCTGGCCCCGAAGCCGGGCAGGTCGGGGGCGAGCACCCGGTGGTCGCGGCCCAGGTCGGCCAGCACCGGCAGCATCGAGGCGTTGGTGGCGCCCAGGCCATGGAGCAGCAGAACCGGCGGGGCGTCAGCGGGTCCGGCCTCCAGGTAGGAGGTGCGTACGCCCATCGCGGTGACCTGCTTGGCGTGCGCGAAGCTCGCGGGACGCTCACCCTCCGCGGCGAACAGCCCGTCCAGATGCAGCGCCAGGGACAGATCGCCCCGGACGGTGAGGCGACCCTCGAGGAAGGCCAGCACGCCCGACTCTCGACCGGACACCACCTCGGCGAGCACGCCGGCGCTGCCGTGCACGACAAGGCTGGGGTTGCTGGCCGAGCCGCGTCGGGCCTGGCCCCTGCCGGCGGCCAGGTCGACCGTCCAGACGCCGGAGTCCGTCGCGTCCAGCACGATCCGCTCGGTGCGGTCCGCCAGCACGCTGCCGGCCAGTCCGCGGCGCAGCCGGCTGGCCAGCAGCAGGTCCAGGTCGTTGCCGAGCGCCGGCGCGGGAAGGCTCACGTCCGCGACGCTACCCAGGTGCTGCCGACCTGGTCGTCACGGCGCGCGGGGCTCACAGCGGTGGGCGCCGATCCGACCACGGCTCATCGGCCTCGAGCTGGGCGGCCAGCATGAGCAGGACGCCTTCGCTGCTGGGCCGGGCGATGAGCTGGACGGCGAGCGGCAGACCGTCGCCGGTGTGGCCGGCAGGCAGGCTCATCGCGGGTTGACCGGTGACGTTCCAGGCGGGCGTGAACGGCACGATGCGGCCAGCCAGTGCGACCGTACGCCGCCCGGTGAGCGCGCCGACGGCGATCGGCGGCGCGGCCAGCGTGGGGGGGAGCAGCACGTCCACCCCGTCGGGCAGCAGGTCGGCGGGGGCCCAGCTCCGGGCGCGGGCCAGCAGCCGGTCGCTGACCAGGCGTCCAGCGGCGGCGGTCAGCCGGGTGCGCGGCTCGGTGCGCCGCGGGTCGGCCAGCGCGTGCAGGTCCTCGCGCGCTCCGCGCAGGTAGCGCAGCAGGAACGACAGCTGCGCCCGCCCGTACGCCGGGTCGGCGGTGGTGACGGTGTGCCCCAGACCGCGCAGCTGCTCGGCGGTCCGGGCCAGCGCGGCGGCGACCTCGGGATGCACCGGGGTGGGCACGGGCGCCTTGCTGCTGACCGCGATCCGGAGTGCGCGGGGCGTCTCGGCGCGGACCTCCCCGTCGGTCAGGACGTCCAGCAGCAGAGCGGTGTCGGCGCAGGTGCGGGTGAGGACGCCGGTGCTGGACAGGCCGTTCCAGTGCTCGGCGCCGTCGTCGCCGGTCGCGCCGATCGGCACCCGACCGCGCTGCGGCTTGAGACCGACCAGGGCGCAACAGGCCGCGGGGATGCGGATCGAGCCGCCGCCGTCGGAGGCCGTCGCGACTGCCACCATGCCGGAGGCGACCGCCGTGGCCGACCCGCCCGAGCTCCCGCCGCTGGTGTGCGCCCGGTTCCACGGGTTGCGGGTGACGCCCCAGGTCTGCGACTCGGTGAAGGGCCACAGCGCCAGCTCGGGCAGGTGGGTGGTGCCGATGATGACCGCGCCGGCCGCGCGCAGTCGCCGGACCTGCTCGGCGTCGGCGGCCGCGACCGGCTCGGGGGAGCCGGTGCCCATGGACGGGGCGTGCCCGACGACCGCGACGTTGTCCTTGACAGCGACCGGCAACCCGAGCAGCGGCCGGTCTCGACCGGCGGCCCGCTCCTCGTCGGCGGCCTGCGCTTCGGCGTGCGCCGCCGTGCGGAACAGGGTGCGAAAGGCGTTCAAGCCCCCGTCGAGCCGATCGATGCGCGCCAGGCACAGCTCGAGCAGCTCGACGGCGCTCAGTCGCCCGGCGCACAGCAGCTCCAGCTGCCCGGCGGCTCCGGCGTACGCGATGTCCTCAGGGTTCAGGGTGCTGTCCACGCGGCGCACCCTAGAGCGAGGTCAGCGACGCAGTGCGGCCAGGGCCTTGGGCTGCGGCGGCGCCATGCCCTCGGGAGCCTTCCCGGTCAGCTTCATCTTCGCCGTCGCGGTGCCGCGGGTGGCCATGAGGCGACCCACCGCCACCGCCACACCGCTGGCGATCGCCCAGCTCAGGGCGTCGGCCCAGGAGGTGCCGGGTGAGGCCGGGTCCGTCGGCGGCGCGGTGTGCCGGGTCTTGCGCCACAGCTTGTCGATCGCCGCGTCGCTCACCTTGCGGACCACGAGTCCCGTGCCGATCCCGACCAGCTTCGAACCCATTGCCATTGATCTGTCCTCCACGTCTGCGCCGTCTGGTCTCACAGCCACCTGCCCCGTGAGCGGCTCGGAACACCCCGAGTCAACGTCGGGTCACGGGGTAGGCGCGCCTGCATGGAGCAGCCGAGCAAGGGCGATCACGTCAGCTGGAAGACCCACGGGACTACCACCGAGGGCGTCGTCGAGGAGGAGATCACCAGCGAGACCGAGGCGGGTGGCCGCACGGTCAAAGCATCTGAGGACGAGCCGCAGTACCTCGTCAAGAGCGACAAGAGCGGCAAGGAAGCGGTGCACAAGCCCGGGGCGCTGGAGGCCGACTGAGCAGGCTGGGCGCTCTACCGGCCGCGCAGGACCTCCGCCAGCCGCTCCGGGTGGCGGGTGCCGATCAGCCAGTACGGCGTGTCGTCGTCGGGGTCCTCAACCTGGACCTGGACCGATGCGCTCAACCAGGACCGGGTGGCCACGAAGGCGCGGGGCTGCGCGAGCGGTCCGCGGGCCAGGCGGGTGGCTTCGCGATCCAGGGCGCGTACGCCACCGAGCTCGGTCAGCGCGATCCGCCCGCCCGGCACCTGCAGCACCCCCTGTTCGACCTGGACCCGACCGCGGGAGGCCCCCAGAAGGGCGCCGACGGCGAGCCACGGCAGCACGACGTACGGCACGACCGCCCGCGCCCCGTCGGCGCCCGCGTGCAGCGTCGCCGCGGCGACCAGCGCCACCCCCAGCACACCGAGCCACACCGACACGGGCGGGACCCAGCGCTCGTCGTACACCCTCACCTCAGGAACGGCAGCTTCACCGGAAGGCTGCGCAACCCACTGGACACGGCCTTGACGTAGTCGGTGATCACCGTCGGCACGAAGGTCTCGGCCAGCAGACCGGTGACGGCGTCGGCGCCCACGACGTAGCGGGCCAGCGGCACCGGGTTGGCCAGCGCGACCCGGACGGTGCGGGCGACCCAGACGGGGTCGGGCAGCCGGTCGGCCTGGCCGCTCACGGCCTGCGCACGGGCGTACGCCGCGGCGTAGCGGGCGCTGCCCGGGTCGGGGAAGCCGCCCTCCTTGGCCGATGACCAGATGTCGGTGCCGAACATCCCGGGCTCCACGAGCACGACCCGGACCCCGTCGGGCTCGACCTCCATGCGCAGCGCGTCGGTGACCGCCTCCAACGCGTGCTTGCTGGCGCAGTACCAGCCCATCAGCGGCGTCGACAGCCGGCCGGCGACGGAGCTGATGTTGACGATGCGACCGTCACCGCGCTCCCGCATGCCCGGCAGCACCAGGCGGGCCAGCCGCATCGGTGCGACGACGTTGGTCTCGAGCTGCGCGCGTACCAGCTGGTCGTCGACGTCCTCGACGGCGCCGGACTGCGCGTAGCCGGCGTTGTTCACCAGCGCCCAGATGCCGTCGGGCGAGTCGGCGGCGATCTGCGCGACACCTGCGGCGCAGCTGTCGGCGTCGTCCACGTCGAGCACGGCCGTGCGCACCGTGACGCCTCGCTCGCCGGCCGCCCGGTCGATGATCTCGGCCTTGGCCGCCGACCGCACCGTCCCGACCACGTCGTAGCCGGCCCCCGCCAGCTCCAGCACCGTGACCAGACCGATCCCGCTGTTCGCGCCCGTCACGACCACTGTCTTGCTCATGCGTCTCCCACCGTCGGCCGTCCTGGCCACCCGACCGTACGGCCGGGCGCGGGTACGTTCTTGCCCGGCCCGGTCCCGGGCCACCCACGGTCAGGGAGGTCGGCGCGGTGCTGGAGGTCGAGGTCTGTCGCCTGGACCCCGACGTGCCGCTGCCGGCGTACGCCCACCCCGGCGACGCCGGCTGCGACCTGGTCACGACCGCAGACGCCGAGCTCGCACCTGGGGAGCGGGTGGTGCTCGGCACCGGCCTGGCGCTCGCCCTGCCCGACGGCTACGCGGCCTTCATCCACCCACGCTCGGGTCTGGCCGCCCACCACGGGGTGTCGCTGGTCAACGCCCCGGGCACGATCGACGCGGGCTACCGCGGCGAGGTGCAGGTCATCGTCATCAACCACGACCCGCGCGAGGTGCTGCGGCTGCGCCGGATGGACCGCGTCGCCCAGCTCGTCGTGCAGCGCGTCGAGCAGGTCGTCTGGCGCGAGCAGGTGGACGGCCTGCCGGCGTCCGCCCGCGGCACCGGCGGCCACGGCTCC